>CAZFXD010000021.1:22096-32401 GCA_964522795.1 uncultured Myxococcaceae bacterium | reverse complement strand
AATTCTGAAATCGTGCTCGACCGCAAGCTGTTCGAGAAGCGCATCTTCCCCTGTCTGGACATCAATAAGTCCGGGACTCGCAAGGAAGAGCTGCTGCTCAGTCAAGCGGACCTCGTGCGCATTACCGCCTTGCGGCAGGTGCTGCACCCGTTCACGCCGATCGACGCCATGGAGTTCGTGCTCAAGCACATGCGCCCCTCCAAATCGAACGCCGAGTTCCTGGGTTCGATGAACCGCTGACGTTCAGGGTGCGAGCGCGTTCAACATCTCGTCGCGTGCTCTTGCTTGCGGTGCTGGTGTTCGCTTCGTGCGATCTGCTCCTGGGAAACGACGACGGCGGGGTGGTCACCGGCGACCCCTGCAACGTCGACACCGACTGCGCGCCCAACGCGTGCTGCGGCATGGGCGACGCGATCGTGGCGGCCTCCAAAGCGCCCGATTGCAGCACGGCCAAATGCTCGGGGGCGTGCCCGGTCACGGGGATCAAGTGCGGCTGCGCGGTGGCGGTGTGTCGGAATTCCAGGTGCGCGCCGGCGATTTCCACAGCTCCGAATTGCCCCTGAAGAATGAAAACGCTACAAGCCCCCGCGTCGATGAAACGTCTCGTTCCCGCGTGGTGCGTCGTTGTCTTGAGCGCGTGCGTCAGCGGCGGGGGAGGTTCGTCAGACGCCGGGCCCATCTCGTTCGTAGGCCGCTCCTGCAACGTCGATGCGGAGTGCGGCAGCCTGCGCTGCGACACCGTTCGGCGCCAATGCGTGTGCCTCGCCGACTCCAGCTGCGCCTCGCCGGACCCAATGGCCGAGCCCCGTTACTGCAACAACTATACGGGCCTGTGCGTGTCTGCGATTGTCGGCTGCGCCAAGGACAAGGACTGCGCCGATACCGAGTACTGCGACCCCTCCACCCGCGCTTGCCGGGCCCGGAAGACGTTCTGCGCCCCGTGCGCCAACGACGGTGAGTGCGGTGGCGTTCTCGATAACTGCCTGACCGACACCACCTTGAACGAGAAGTTCTGTGGCTCGGCGTGCAACGTCAACGCCGATTGCCCACGGGGCGCTACCTGCCAGGACAAGGGTGGGGTGAAGCAGTGCTGGCCAGACAAGAGCCCAATTCCCGGGCTGGCGGCGAACTGCAAGAATTTCCGGGGCTGCACTCCCGACGCGCTCCGCACCTGCAACAAGACGTCGGACTGCGGCGATTCGAGTCAGCGCTGCGACCCCTCGAAGGGAAAGTGCGTCGCGGTGGAGCAGGTCTGCCCGTTCGGGACGGTGTGCGACCCTCGCGCGAAGATCTGCGTCTCCGAGTGCGCGGCCGACGCTGACTGCGGGGACCCCAAGCTGCGCTGCACCAACCGGGCCTGTGAGGCGATCGGCGAGTGCAACACCGACGCGGCCTGCCCGGTAAATAAGGTGTGTGCCATTCCGTTCGGGGCCATGGCCGGACAGTGTGTCGCCTTCTGCCAGACCGACACCGAGTGCCCCCTGGGCGACGCGTGCACCAAGATCGGCGACAAGTATCGCTGCGCCCCTGGGTGCACCAGCAACGCCAATTGCCGCTTCGACCAACGGTGCAACGCCACCACCAAAGACTGCGAGGGGCCGACCGTGGGCAGCGCCCGCATCTGTCAGACCAATTCAGCGTGCGCCAGCTGTGAAGTCTGCAACCTCGTCACCAATGAGTGCGTGAGCGCCAAGGCGGTGTTCCCGTACTGCGCGCCGTGTTCTCCGGGGAGCGGCTCGACGGAGTGCCCGGGCGGGACCTGCGTCAACCTCGACGACGGCAAGAACTACTGCGCCCGGTTCTGCGGTCAGGGGCAGGACTGCCCGCAGGGCTTCGTCTGTCTCGGTCTCCAGAACGGTCAGCAAGCGTGCGTTCCCTCCAACCGCCAGTGCGTGGGCAAGTGCCCCTGAACCTCCGGAGCGCGGCGTTGGGATGTCTGGTGGTGTTGAGCGGCGGCTGCAGCTCGACCACCGAGGACTGTTTCAACGGCCTCGACGATGACGGCAACGGCGCCGCCGACTGCGCTGACGCCACGTGCGCCGCCGTGTGTCAGATGGACGCGGGCAATGTCGGCACCTGCGCCAAGTGCGGGCGCGCCTGCGCCAAACAGGCCGACTGTCTCGCCATCGACTACGTGTTCGATTCTCCGCTCCCCGCCTGCCTCGGCGGCGTCTGCCGTTCACTGGAGAAGGGCATTCAGATCGCGCTCGAAATCGACACCACCTCCACGTGGACCGGGTTCTCCAAGCCCATTCAGTCGGTCAACACCCGCTTCGTGCGCAAAGCCACGGTCGACGGCGGCACCGTCAACTGTGCGGTGCTGACCTCGGTGGCCTCCTCCAAAGACGCCGTCGACGCCGACCAGATTGAGCGGTCGGCCGCGTACAACCTGTCGGCGTACGACGTGTCTCGCGTGACGGGGTCTCCGGGCACCATCTTCACGCTCCCCTACGTGCACGTGAACGTGGGGGGCGACTTCATCATCTGGACTGAGTTCTGGTCTGGACTGCCCGACGTGAGCTCGAAGCTCCCGACCGGGTCACGCTGGGGCTGGGGCTGCTTCGAGGCCGGCGCGGCCGTCGACCCGCTCACCGCGGCCGACGACAAGTCGCCCGACTCCGGCGTGGTGGGCAAGACCGTGCGCGTGAAGATGCCCGGCCCGCAGTAGCCGGCCTGTTCACCGCTGCGCCGTGAGCACCTCGGCGCCGCCCTCGGTCACCAGAATGGTGTGCTCGAACTGGGCCGATCGACGCAGGTCGCGGGTGACCACCGTCCACCCGTCGTTCCAGAGATCTTCCTCCCACCCGCCCTGGTTGATCATGGGCTCGATGGTGAAGGTCATGCCCGGTTCCATCCGGGTGGTGCTGCGCGCGTCGAAGTAGTGCGGAATCTGCAGCTGCGTGTGGAACGTGTCGCAGATGCCGTGCCCACAGTACGAACGCACCACCGAAAAGCCCGCTTCGTCGGCGCGCGCTTCAATCGCCCGGCCGATATCGCTGATGGGCCGCCCCGGCTTCACCGCGGCGATGCCCCGGTCGAGGCATTCGCGGGTGACGGAGATCAGCCGCTCTGATTCGGCGTCGACGTGGCCGACGGCGAAGGTGGCGTTGGTGTCGCCGTGAACGCCCTCGATGAAGATGGTGACGTCGAGGTTCACGATGTCGCCCTCGATGAGCTTCCGGCTGTCGGGAATGCCGTGGCAGATGATCTCATTGACCGACGTGCAGAGCGACTTGGGGAACCCGCGGTAGTTGAGCGGACTGGGGTAGCCGCCCATGGAGATGGTCAGGTCGTGGCAGAAAGCGTCGAGCTCGTCGGTGCTCACGCCGGGCTTCACCAGCTCGCCCGTCTTCTTGAGAATGATGGCTGCGGCTTCGCCGGCGACGCGCATGCGGGCAATCTCGTCGGCCGTGCGCACGTTGCGGCCGGTACCGCGCGAAGGAACGCCCGAAGCGGCGTAGTCAGGCCGACGAATGTGCAGCGGCACCTCGCGCCGGGGACTCACCACGCCGGGGCGAACGCGCACCGCTTCGAGCATGGTTCGCTCGTCGCGAAGGAACGCCAGGTCGGCTTCTTTGTGGCACTTCTTGTACTTCGCCTGGCTTCCGCACCAGCAGGGGTCGTTGGGCTTGGGGAGGACGACGGGGGGGCGGTTCGATCTCATCGGGGCACCACGAGCGGTTGTTGGAGCGCGCGCTCGACGCGTTCGGCGACGTCTACCATGCGCTTGCGGTTGATGCGACCCTCGGTGGCCTCGCCCAGGGCCAGCAGGTGCTCGAGGACGAGGCGCGTGAGGAACAGCAGCACCGGCTTTCGGGCGTCGGGGATCTCGGCCGCCTGCCAGCGCCGATTTCGCACGTAGTCGTCGAACGCCTCCAGGTTCCGGTCGAGCTCAAAGCGCACCAGCCGGAACGTCTCGCGCCATTCGCCGGGCGTGGGGGGAGGCGTCTGGGCGTCGAATGGAAACGCGGGTGGGCTCTCGTCGCTCAGCGCCTCGATGCGTGGGGGCCAGGCCGCGAGCTCCGCGGCGAAGAGCCGAGCCAGGTCGTCCACCAGCTTGTCGATGATGGGGACGGGTTTCTGATCGAGGAGCGCGTCCCACTTTGAAATCGTTGCCACGGCCGGGTTCTGCCACTTTTTCGTTCAGCGCGCCGGGACGACTTTCGAGCGTTGGATGGGGTCGGAGATCACATCGCCGTGCCCGATCGCCAGTTGCTGGCGGATGAGCTGGTAGACGGTCCGGTTCGTCAGGTAGTCGCGGTGGGCGACGTTGGAGACCTCGAGGTTGAGCAGCTGTGAGCGACCGTCGTCTTCGAGGATGCACGTCGGAAACGGGTTCACCTTGTCGGCCTTGGAGAAGATGGACACGAACCGGACGTTTCGGGGAAAGGCGCCCATCTTCAGGCGTCGAATGAACGGCGACATCGGCGTCATCTGCCAGATGGAGCGCGAGAACCAGCCGTAGCTCATCACGCCCCAGTAGGCCGAGGGGGTGCCGTTGTGGGGTGCGCCGAGGGTGATCAGGTTCTTCACCCGCCGATCGCCGCCCAGTCGCTTGACGTAGTAGCGCCCAATCAGCCCGCCCATGGAGTGGCCGATGATCGACAAGGGCCCCATGCTGGGAAACCGGGCGTAGAGCCGCTCGACCTTCTCGCGAACCAACTCAGCCCGGTCGTCGATGCCGCGCGTGTTGAAGGCGTTGAAGATGCCGCCCAGGTTGATCGACCACACGCAGTACTGGTCGCGGCGCAGCCGGTGCTCCAGCACGTTGAACACCCGACGCGTGGACATGAAGCCGTACAGCAAGAGCACCGGCCGCGGGCAGTTGGTGAAGTCGGTCCGACGAACGATGTCGTTCCCGTTGCGGTCGAACTCGAAGTAGCTCTTGATGTTCGACGCCGACTTCCGCAGCAGCGACGCGTTTTTGAGAAGGCGGTTCATGGCGTCGGACTCGGTTCGGCCAACTGCCTTAAGGATAGCGGCGACCCCTGATCACGCACAATCATCGGCTCGGGCGATTTGAGCCGCGCTGCGGCAGGGCGTGCGGTTGATCTGCGCTGATTCCCTACACCGGGAGATCACTGCACTTCGAGGCAGGTCAGGCCGTTGGCGGGAGTGCAGTTCTGGCCGATCAGGCACCCGCCCGCGCCGTTGAAGTCGACGCAGTGAATGCGGCGGCAGTCGTTCTCGGTGATGCACTTCTTCTTGGTGATGGAGCACTCGCCCTTGGTGCAGGTCTCCTGAGCGCAGTCGTCGTCGATCTGGCAGCTGCAGAACCCCACCGAGGCGCCTTCGCGAACTCGACACTGCCCGGAGCAGGAGCCGGTGGTGGCGCCGAGCGGTTTGAGACAGGTGGCGCCGCGCTGACAGTCAGAATCCGCGGCGCAGGGGAGCGAGGGGTTGGCCGGACAGGGGACCGTCTCGGAGCACGCCCACCGCGAGAAGACCACGATGATGTCGCGGCACCCGTAGCCGTGCGGGCAGCTCTGACCGTCCGAGCAATCGGCCCCGCAGTAGGTGGCGCGGGTGCGGGTGTCGATGATGCAGAAGTTGGGGCCATAGCCGCACGTGTCCACGCCACCCCCGGAGGTGCAGTTGGCGCAGTACGGCCGTTCGTTCACGTCGAAGTCGCTGTAGCAGGAGGCCCGGGGGCTGCCGGCGTCGGCCGCCACCCCGCACGTTTCCCCGAACTTGCAGTCCGCCGGGCTGGCGCAGAAGTACGGATCACACTCGCCAATGGCGCACGCCGAGCGACCCGCCTCGGTGGTGGCCGCACAGCCGCAGGCCACGTCGCCGCAGCGGCACGCGCTCCCGGGGCAGTCACCGTTCCCCCGGCAGCCGTCCTTGCAGGTGGAAGACGCGGTGTCGCAGACCTGACCGAGCGGGCAATGAAGGTCGCTCCCGCACCGGCCCCTGACCAGGCACGTGCCGCTCGAGGTGTCGCAGAAGAGTGAAGGGTCCTGGCAGTCGGCGTTCTTTTCGCACCCCGCGCGGTCCTGGCAGAAGCCCGCCGCGTTGCAGAACTCGCGCACCGGGCAGGCGGCGTCGGTTCGGCAGTAGCACAGCCCCGCCTTCGAATCGCATCGCCACGCCGCGGCCGGGTCGCCGCAGTCCGAGTCCTGCCGGCACCCCGAGGTGTTCAGCCGCGTGTCTTTGCAGCCCGCCGCCGCGAGGGCGAGGAGCGCTGCGGCGCACCACCGCCAGTTCACGGGCGGTCTCGCTGATAGACGATGACCTGAGGCGTCTCGTCCACGTACAGGCCGTACACCGGCCGGGTGGTGTGGAGCGCCTCCCAGGTGTTGAACTCGTGCTCGCGAAACTCCTGGTGGTACTGGTAGGCGACGAAGTCGGCCTGCCGCGGATCCCCCACAAAGCCGATGTCGGAGCGCAGCATCTTGTTCCGCTGGTAGTCGTGAATCTGACCGCCGTGGTTCTCGTGCAGGTACACGCGCGCGCCGGGCGGCACGTTCTTGTTCAGCCAGTCCAGGACCCCGGTGACGTTGCCGGCCCAGAATTGCCGTTGCATGCCCAGGGTCGCCGCGCCGGGGAGCCCGCCTGCCAGCTCTGAGTAGAAGCTGGTGCCATAGGGCATGACCCGCGTCTGGGCGATCAACGCGGGCGCGAAGACCAGCATCGAGAGCACGGCTGGCAGCGCCCAGGGGGCGAGCTTCTCTGGAATGCGAGCGCCCACCCACGCTCGCAGCGTGTCCGCGGCTCGAGCCAGGGTCCCGCCGCCCAGAATGAGCAGGAACGGCATCGAGGGGAACCAGTGTTTGACGCCGCCGAAGTGCGGCACGTTGGGGTGGCTGATGATGGCGATCGACGTCACGGCGTTCGCGAGCACCAGCAGTTCGAGCAGCGACGTCTTGCGCCGCGCCACCTGGGTGAGCGACCGCACGAACCCCATCACCGCCGGGACGAAGAGGCTGGTCGGGACCGTCAGCGCTGTCACCACCACCACGTAGGCGAGCGGGAACGGCGGTTCGCGGAGCAGCTCGCCCAGGTAGTACCAGGTGTAGTGGTTGTGGGTGGCGTGGAAGTCGAGATACCAGGCCGTGCGGTCCACCGGCGCGTGCCAGAGGTAGGGCCAGTGCAGGTAGAAGATGACCGGGCCCAGGGCCACCATCGCCGCCAGCGCGGCCAGCGGTCGGAAGGTGGCCACGTCGACGGTGTGCAGCTCGCGCAGCAGCCACGCCAGCACACCCACCAGAGCCAGAAAGAGGAAGGTCTGGGGCGAGAAGAACGCGAACGACGCCTGGAACTTCTCGCGGCCCATCGCCGTCAGGAGGACCCCGTACAGCAGCGCCGTGGCCGCGACCGAGGTGCCCACCCACCCGAATAACGCGCGCGCCCGTGGGTGCGCAGCCGACGCGGTGAAGGCGCGCCAGAGCCCGAAGGGGGCCAGCACGAACGGAATGAACAGGCCGTTGTGCTTCGTCGCGATGGCCGCACCGAACGAAAGCCCGGTGTAGAGCCAGTACCGCGGCGTCTCCAACGCCCGGTAGAAGCAGTACACCGTCAGCACCCACATGGTGGTGATGGGCACGTCGAAGCACGCCAGGTGCGCGTTGTAGAACTGGCGGGGAACGAGGAAGAACGAGATCGCGCCGATGAGGCCGGCGGTGCGCCCAAACAGCCGCAGCCCGAGCAGGTACATCAACGGCAGCAGCAACGCCGCCACGAGGAACGCGGGAATTCGGAACGCCGTCGCGGGACGGAACCAACCGAGCTTCTCGTGGAAGGTCAGGTACGACAGGCCGAAGAGGTTCTTCATCAACGCCGGGTGCTCGTGGTTGAAGTCGTAGCCTTCGACGATGGCGCGGTCGCTGAAGGCCTCGGTGGGGCTGGCCCAGACCCTCTGAAACCAACGGGCGTGGTTTTCGGCGGCCGAGAAGTAGACGCTCTCGTCGCGAGTGAAGCCGACGTCTTTCTCAGAGCCGAGCAGCCAGAAGAACCCGAAGGCGAGCAGGACGGCCGCGATGATGCGATCGGTGCGGGTGGTGCTCATGCCCCGTCTCCATAGCCCCAGGCGTCGACGCACAGGTCGCGGTTCTCCGGGTTCTCCGCGCGCGACCACACGCGAATCTTCGCGCCGCGTGGAATCGGCCCCACGCTCTGGGTCTGCAGCCCGAACAGGCCGGGGGTGAAGGGAATGAACGCTTCCGGTTTTCCGTCGACGTCGAGGCCGAGTTCAGCGGTGGTGAGCCGCGCGTCCTTGAAGTACCCGCGGTCCCAGACCAGGCCGCCCCGGAGCGAGGCCCCTTTGAGCTCGACCGGGTTCTCGAACTCCACCACCAGGCGGGTGGCGCCCCCGGGGGGGTAGAGGCGAATGCAGTGCGACGGCGCGAACCGGATTTCGTGCCACTCGGCGACGACGTCCTGATTGTTGGCGCAGTGGTGCGAGGTGCCGTTCCAGGTGCAGGCCTGGCGCTCCCCGGTGGCGGCCTCCAGGTAGACCTGTGCGCTGGCGAGCGACTCGGAGAGCGCGAAGGCCACCGGCTTCGCTCGACCGTTCTGAAACAGGCGAAGGCTGAGCTTGCCGAACCGACGCACCTCGCCCACCGCGGTTCGCTGCGGTCCGAACGCGCGCATGAAGCCGTCGAAGTCGGCTCTGGGGAGGTCTTCCTGGGCCAGCACCCAGACGCGGCCGTGCCGTTCGAGCGGGTCGGAGTCGGAGCCCTGGTAACCGACCACCGGGAGGCCCGGGGGCACGTAGAGGCGTGCGCGTTCCGTCCACCAGGGCGCGAGCAGCACCACGTCTCCCGCGCGCGCGTCGCGCTGGAGCGCGGCGGCCAGGGCCTGCTCGTCGGCTTCGGTCGGGAGTCGGCCCGGGAGCGACAGCTGAAACCAGAGGCAGAGCGCGGACACGAGGAGAACCGCGCCAAGCTCGAACTGCGCGAGAAGCCCGCTACGATTTGGCAAGGCTCACTCGCTGCTCGCTCACGGCGCGGCAGAACGTACAGAAGATGGGTTCGGCGAGGACGTAGGACGGCGTCCAGTGCGGGTACATGGCGCAGCGAACGTCGAGGCAGTGGTGCACGCCCCAGGTCTGCCCCAGTTCGTGCAGCGCAAACCGCGCGATGCCGTTGGCGTTCTCATGCGTGCCTTTGAGGTGCGCCGAGCTGACGATGGCCCGCTGGCCGTTGTACTGCGACAAGCCATAGGTGGGTGCTTCGCCCGAAGGGAGCGCGCGCGGCAGCAACTTGCGGTTGGTGAGGTAGAGGATCTTGTCGTCGGCGTAGGCCTGAACCGCGGGCCCCGCTTTCAACACCTCGTGGGCGTCGATGACCTCGCCCGCCGGCCCCGCCAGCGTGCCCTTGTGTTCGGTGCCCACGGCGAAGGCCGTGTAGAGCACGCGGCAGAGATCCTTGATGACCTTGGGTTCGTAGTCTTCGAAGGTGACGATTCGAATCATGGAAGTCGCCTTTCTGACCGCTACTTCTTCTTCTTCTTGGCGGCCGCAGGTTTCGCCGCCGCCTTCGGTTTCGGCGCGGCTTTCTTCGCCGCCGGCTTGGCCGCGGCCTTCGCGGGGGCGCCTTTCCTGGGTTTGGGCTTTACGCCCTTGAGCGCGGCCGCGAGCTGCTCGACCAGGAAGGGCTGGCCCGCGGCCTCGGTCGCTTCGTCGTCAGACAGCTCGGGCTTGCGGGTGGGCGCCTTTTTCGGGGCCACCTTCTTGCCTTTGGCGGCTTTGGCCGGAGCTGCGTCGTCACTCTCGCCGTCTTCGTCGGCGTCGGGCTCAGGTTCTTCTTCCGCGGCCACTTCGGGGGCGTCGCCGAGCCCGAGGAGGTCCGCTTCGAGGTCAACCCCGTCGGCGTCGCCTTCGAGCTCACCGGCGCGCAGCTCTTCGGGCGAGCGCTTGATGCGATCTTTTCCCGGCGGAACCAACAGCAGGTCGATCGAATCTTCAGCGTCGCACTCCAGAATGCCCAGCGACGCCGCCAGCTCGCTCACCAGTTGATGCCGGGAGTCGTTGTACAGCTCGCGCTCTTTGTCGGGGAGCGGTCGAAATTCGGAGAGGGCGTGAAGCTCTTTGACGACCTGGGCCACCCCGAGAATGCCGCCTTTGGCCATGCGCTCTGCGTTGTTCTTGGCGCGGAACTTCCAGTCATTCGAGGGATCGGGCTGGGTGCTCTTCAAAAACGAGAACACCCGGCCGAGGTCCGCCTGGGTGGAGAGGCGCCGCACCCCCACCGCGTTGATCTTCGCTTCCGGGACCATCACGCGAGCGCCGTCTTCTTCGCGCGTCAGCGTGACGAACTTCAGCTTCTGCCCGGCGACTTCCTTGTTCTCGATGCCGGTGACAGT
>CAZFXD010000021.1:0-22086 GCA_964522795.1 uncultured Myxococcaceae bacterium | reverse complement strand
ACATCGCGCGACCCTCCAAAAGTGAAAGGTCGCGTCTACCACATCATCGGCAGGCGCAAAGCAACGTCAGCGCTGAGCGTGTTGCGTCTTCAGCAGCAGCTGGTGGAGGCGTGCGTCGATCTGCGCGTCGACTTTTGATTGGTCCACACTGACCACCGCCTTGGAGGTGGTCGCGGTTCCCAACAAGCCCACCGTCACCAGGGTCAGGGTCATCAGAACGAGGCTTCGAGTCATGGCGATCTCCCGGGTTCGCTACGTTTACCCACATGGTAGGCAAACGTGCGCACTGATCAATTTTCTGGCCGGGGCTGCCCGTCAGGCGGCGGTGGCTCGACGGCGAGATCGAGGAGGAACGCGCCTTCGTTGTCCCACGTCGAGTCATCGGGGACGAAGAGCCACGCGGCGGTGGCGCCGGTCAGTGAGCGCGATTCATTCAGCGGCAGCACCTGGCAGTCGCTCGTGTCATTGGCCCCGGTGACGCAGAAGATGACGTCTGACACGGCTGCGGCTCCTCGCGCGGTGCTGGGCGCGGCGGGCGACGCTCGCAGCACGAGGCGATACCTCGCCGCCGGCGAGAGAGGCGCCACCGTCGCGCGCTCGTCGGCCTCGGGCAGCGCGGTCGCACGGGAGGCGGCAAGCTCGAGTTCCGTCACGGCGTGGGTGTCGACGTCCTCCACCCGAACGCGCGCCGCCGGATGTGGACCCGTCGTGTAGACATAGAGGGCCGAGGCGCCGCTCAACGCCGTGGGCGTCGACGTGAGTCGCATCAGGTGGCGCTCGTCGCCGGCACCTTCGGCGAAGCCGAGCCAGGTGAGCGCAGGGCGACCCGCATCATCGTCCATGGCCAGCACGCTGACCGAAACGCTGCGCGACGGGTCGAGCCGCGTTCTGGCCGCGTTCGACGCTGGCACGTGAAACGTCATCTTCTCCAGCGGCAGGGTCGCCTCAGTCAGCGGCGGGTGGAGCGACAGCCCCGGAAGCTTCACCGGGCCTGTGGTGGCGACGGGCGGGGCCGCCGGCATGGGGGGCGCGCGGGCTTCGCCCAGCCGAGGCAGGGCGAACACTCCGATGGTCGCCAGCGCCCCCACCGCCGCCGCGATGGCGAGCCCGCGCCCCAGAGCGCTCCACGGTGAGCGCACCGCGGCGGCGCGGGGAATCGACTCCGTACGCGTCCGGAGCGGCTGCGCCACCACGGTGGGCTCCGGCCGCCCGGGAACCCGCCACGCCGCGAGCATGGGGAACAGGGTGGCTGGCAATTCCACGTGGCGCCCACGCTTCTGGAGCAGCTCCTCATCGATGTGCTGCGCGAACCAGCCGACGGTCTCTGCCGACACGCCGGGGGCGTCGGCGGTGACGAACGCCCGAAGCGCGCGCTCGAAACTCGCGGCCGAGGGGAATCTTGCGTCGCGATCCTGCGCGAGCGCCGTCATCATCACCTCTTCCAGGGGCCGGGGAATCTTCGGGTTGTGCGAGCGCGGGCGGCTGAAGTCCCCCTCGAGCAACCGACCGATGGCCTCCATGGGCTTCCCCGGAAAGGGCAGGGTGCCGCAGAGCAGCTCGTAGAGCATGACCCCGGTGGCGAAGACGTCGGTGCGCGCATCGAGCGGCTCGTTGCGCGCCTGCTCCGGCGCGAAATAGGCGATCTTCCCCTTGAACGAGCCGGCGGCCGTGGGGGCCGTGGTGGCGTGTCGGGCCTTGGCGATGCCGAAGTCGACGATCTTGACCTGCCCCTCGTAACCGACGAGCACGTTCTGCGGCGACACATCGCGGTGAATGATGCCCAACGGCCGGCCCTTCTCGTCCTGGCGGGTGTGGGCGTAGTGCAGCCCCGCCAGCACGTCGGCGGTCATCACCACCGAGAGTGGAATGGGCACGCCGGGGTACCCCGCGTTTCGGCTGCGAATGGACAGGGCCGAGAGCGTCGGGCCGTCGACCCACTCCATGGCCAGAAAGTAGTCGCCGTCTTCCCGGCCGAAGTCGAACACCTGCGCGATGTTTCCGTGGGACAGGCCCATGGCGATTCGCGCTTCGTTGGTGAACATCTCCACGAACCGCGCGCTCTGCGCGTAGTGGGGGAGAATTCGTTTGATCACCACGATCTTCTCTACGCCCGGCGCCGGCGTGAACCGGGCCCTGAAGACCTCGGCCATCCCCCCGGCGGCGATGCGCTCGAGCAGGAGGTACTTGCCGAAAGAAATCGGTTCCATCGTCACGGGGCGCGCCAACGTACCACGCCGCTTGCGCTCGGGGCGGCTTGGCTGCACGCTGCCGCGCCATGCGAAACACAGCGCGTTCTCTCCTCGCCGGCTGTCTGCTCCTGGTGCTTTGCGCCTGTCGCGAGAAGGCTCCGCCGGCGCCGCCGCCCGCCCCGCCGGTCGCGCCGAAGCCGCTCGAGCCCCTGCTGGCGTTGCCCGGCGATGCCGGGGTCGATGGCGAGCGCGAGGCGCTGTATCACGTGGCTCCATTTGAACTCCGCGGCGCGCCGCTTCCTGCCGACGCCACGGCGGTCTCGCTGGAAGGGCACGTGGCGGTCATCGGCGCCCAGCGCTTCGATCTCGACGTCGAGGCGCAGCGCGCCGGGGCCATCAAGGCCGTCGGGGCGGCGGTCCTGCTGAAGCCGATGGGGGAGACCTACCTCGCCGAGGTGAACCACTTTCTGGCTGACCTCGACGACGCCCGCGTCACGATCTGGGCGGCCTTGCGCGATGGAACACACGCCATTCGAGTTCAGTTGAAAGATGAGGTCGCGTTCGGGGCCTGGGTCGACGAAGCCGTTCCGGGCAAGGTCCGGGTGATTCAGCGAACCGATGGATTCGAGATTCAGACCAACATGGGCAAGCTCCCCGGCCCCGATGTGAACGGGCCCACGGTGCCGGTGCGAGGCGGCAAGCAGGACCTGGCCACCTTGAACCGCGGGCTGGGCCGCGTGCACGGTCGGTTCAGCAACGCGCCGGACGTCTCGTACCTGCCCAGCTGGGGCACGGAGCTGCGTGACGCGTTCGACGCGTTCTCCGCCAACGTCAGCCCTGACAACGCGCCCATCTTTCCGGAGACGATCTTCGTGTACCCGAGACCCCGCAAGGACGCCGGCGGCGTGAAGTAGCCTCGCTCAGGGCATGGCCGCGACCGCGTCCATCCCGAAGCGGATGGTGGCGTTCCACGGCGGCGGTGGCAGCCCCTGCAGCTTCAGAATCGTGTCCAGGTGCCCCAGGGTGTCGGGGCGGAGCTTGCCGAACCGCACGCCGAAGCCGGGCTTGAGCACGCGCGCGCGCTCCGCGGGGGGCGAAAAGATCCACGCCACCTCGCCGTAGAGGAGCAGCTCGCCAAGCGACACCTGGAGCGTGAGCAGAAACGTCTCGCCGATGGTGACGTGCGCGGGCATGGCCTCGTCCTCCACCTCCAGGCCGAGGCCGCCCCGCGAGATGTCGCGCACCTGAAATTTGGTGTGTCGGCGGCCGACCTCAGCTGCGCCCAGGCGAATGGGGATGCGCGGGTGCTTGCGCACCTTCTCAAACCGCTGGGCGTCGAAGATCTTGTTCAGGACGCCGGCGATGCGGGCGTTGTCGCCGCTCGCCGCGTAGTTCACGTTCAGGCGGTAACCGCCGGAGGGGAGCGTCTCGACACCGACGACTTCACCGTTTACTTCCACCGGGGCCTCGACGCCCTTGGCGTGAAGCTCAAAAACGAACTTGGTACCAATAGGAAGGGCGCGGCGACTTTCGATCGCCACGCCCCCCTGTCCAACACTCTTGGTGTACTCGGCGACCAGTCGCTTGGGCGACTCGTACGCGATCTTCAGCCGAACGGGCTTTCGCGTCGAGTCGCTCACGCGCGGTCTTGGGCAAGATCAGCCGCCGGTGGGCGTACGATCACTGCTGCCGCTGCCGCTCGCCGTGCCCAGCGTGCCTGCCGTGATGTTGATGGACTCGTTGGTGTAGGTGTAACGGCCCGACGAGTTCTCGATGAAGCCGTTGAACGTCATGGAGAGGCTGCCCGAGGTGCTGCTCAGGTTGGAGTAGTTCATGGTGTAGGTGACGTCGGCGTTCAGGAAGTCGTCATACGCGCCGTAGAAGTTCACGCGGCCGTTGAGGCGCATCTGAACGTTGCCCGAGCCACTGCCCGTCATCACCGTGTATTCGATGTTGATCGTGCCGTAGAGCGTGATGTCGCCCGTGGAGTTACGGCCCATGGTGCAGCCGTTGTACGTGACCGAGTACGTCACCGCCGCGCTGCCGGTCTGCGAGCCACCCGTGAAGCCACTGGTGTTCACGCTGGCCGAGATGCTGGCGTTGCCGCCGGCCGGGCAGTTGAACGAGTAGGTGCCTGCGCCGACCGCGCCGGTCCCCGAGCCACTCACGCCGCCCATCGCCGCGCCGACCATCTGCGCCTGCGCTGCCGCGTTGTCCTTACCCGCCGCCACCTTCGCCGTGCCGTGCGAGGGGCCACAGGCCGCCACGCCAAGCGCCATCACCGCCACTGCGCTTCGAATCAAAGCTGCTTTCATGTCTTCACTCCTTGAGAACATTCGTCAGGTTAGCGCCGCGGGTAGGTCCGCGGGCGCCGTGAAGTGTGCCTTTTTTTGACCGGGTTGCAAACAGAGTTCATCCTTTTGTGACCTGAACACGAAGAGACGAAGGATTGCCCCATGCTCGAATTGTCCCCGCAGCCGAATCTCACTCCCGAAGTCGCCCCCGAGAAGTCTTCGACCATGACCGTGTCGGTCGAAGGCGACATCGGCCGCGATGAAATGGCGGAGATCGGCGACATGCTGTTCCGCCTGGCGCACCGCGGCGTGACGCAGATCGTCCTCGACCTCACGGACGTCAGTCACTTCGACTACCGCGGCGTTCGCCCGCTGCTGGCCCGGGCGGAGTTGTTCCGGCGCGCCGGAGGCGACATCAAGCTCTCGGGCCTGTCTCCGTACGTTCACGCCATCTTCCGGTCGGCGGGGGCCAACGATGCATTCGACTACTTTGCGTCGAGTGAGTTGGCGATCGACGCGTTTGCAAAATTGAAGACGGTCGCAGACTGACGACGTTCGATCACACTTCGGTGCTCCTCCGCGAAACGGTGGAGCTCCTGTTGCCAGGGCCCTCGCGCGTGATTGTCGATGGAACATTGGGCGGTGGCGGCCACGCGGAGGCGTTGCTTTCGCGCGGAGCGCGGGTGATCGGCATCGATCGCGACCAGGTGGCCCACGCCGCGGCGGCGAAACGCCTGGCCCGATTCGGGAATCAATTTGAGTTTCGCCGGGGCAACTTCGCCGACGTCCTCGAAGCGATGGAGGCCCCCATTGACGGTCTCTTGCTGGATCTCGGGGTCTCGTCCCCCCAGCTGGATGTGGCGGAGCGTGGCTTTTCGTTTCAGAGCGACGGCCCGCTGGACATGCGAATGGCCGGCGAGGGTGAGACGGCCGCCGAATTGATCGATCGGCTGAGCCTGGAAGAGCTCACCCAGGTCATCGACGAACTGGGCGAAGAGCGCTTCGCGCGAAAAATCGCCACCGCGCTCAAAGAGGCCCGGCCGCGGCGAACCCTGGAGGCGGTTGAGGCCGTGAAGCGCGCGGTTCCCCGCAAGCTGTGGCCAGACCGCGTGCACGTGGCCACGAAGACGTTTCAAGCGCTGCGCATGGCCGTCAACGGTGAGCTCGACGCGCTCGAGCGGGCGCTGGCCCAGGTGCCGCGACTGCTGGCGGTCGGCGGCGTGGCCGCCGTGATCACCTTCCATTCCCTCGAAGATCGTCCGGTGAAGCGGGCCTTCGGTGCGCTCGCCGGCCGGGGCCACGAACCGCAGGGCCCCGCGCGCCTGCTCCCGCAGACCGCGGCGCCGAAAGCCGCGTTCGAGCTGCTCACCCCGCGCCCTGTCACCGCCGCCGACGATGAGCTGGCGCAGAACCCCCGATCGCGCAGCGCCAAGTTGCGCGCCGTGAAGCGGGTGGCGCCATGAGCGCGCTGGTTCGGTCTCGCGAGCCTTCGCTCCTGATGGTGGCGGGCGACCTGCTGCCAGCCGCCCTGTTGGTGGCGCTGTTCGTGGCCGTGGGCGTCATTCACGTCACCGGCCGGGTGATGGTGGTGCGGTTCGGGTATGAGCTCTCCCGGCTCGACCAGGAGTCGGTCGCGCTCACGCGCGAGGCCGAGTCGCTCAAGCTCGAGCTGGCGACCCTCAAGTCCCCCGCGCGCCTGGAGGCCCTGGCGCGAACCGAGTTCGGGTTGGCCGCGCCCGGAGCCGCCGCGTTCGCCGCTCCCGCCACGGGCAAGAAGTAATGCGCGACTTCAAGGGCGCCGCGCAGGAAGAGACGACCGGCCGGTGGATGCGGATTCGCTTCACGCTGGTGGGCGCCGTCTTTCTCGCGCTCTTCGCCGCCGCGCTGGTCCGCGCTTTTCAACTGCAGGTCGAACAACAGCCGCGGCTTCGGGAAATGGCGCGCGACCAGTACGTACGGGAAATCGAGATTCCTGCCCGGCGGGGGGAGATCGTCGACCGGCGCGGCGTCGGGTTGGCCCAGAGCGTGGACATCGATTCCATCTGGATTGATCCCTCGATGCTGACCGACGAGCGCGTGGCGGCCCGCGTGCTGGCCAAGGCCACCGGGGTGGACGCCACCGAGCTCTACGCGCGGCTGCAGAAGGGAAAGCGTTTCGCCTGGGTGAAGCGACAGGCCACGCCTGACGAGGTCGCCGCGGTGCAGGCGTTGGGCGTCCCGGGGCTCGGCTTCACCAAAGAGCCGCGCCGGTTCTACCCGCAGCGCGAGATTGGCGCCCACCTGCTGGGCCTGGTGGGGACCGAAGGCAAGGGGCTGGACGGCGTGGAGCTCGCCTTCGAAGACGAGCTGTCGGGCGACCCCAGTCGGCGCTCGAGCCTCCGCGATGCCCGCGGCCGCAAGCTGGTCACCACCACGCTGGCCAATTCGGCGTCCACCGCGGGCGCGCGGGTCACCCTCACCATCGACCGCCAGCTGCAGTTCCTCGCCGATCGCGCGCTCACCCGGGCGGTGACCGAGGCCAAAGCGACCGCGGGCATGGCGGTCGTGCTCGAGCCCTCCACGGGCGAGATTCTGGCGCTGGCCAACGCGCCGTCCTTCAACCCCAACGCGCCGCAGGCCGCGTCCGCCGACGGGCGGCGCAATCGGGCCGTGACCGACATCTTCGAGCCGGGCTCCACCTTCAAGGCCTTCGTGGTGGCGTCGGCCCTCGATCATCACGTCATCAACGAGACCACCGAGATCGATTGCCAGAAGGGCGCCTGGACAATCGGAAAGCACACCATCAACGACACCCACCCTCACGAGCTGTTGACGCCCGAGAAGATTCTTCAGTTCTCCTCCAACATCGGCGCCGCGAAGATCGGCGCGCGACTGGGGCCCGAGCGCCTGCAGCGCACCTACCAGGCGTTCGGCTTTGGCGAGCGGTCTGGGCTGGGCCTGCCCAGCGAAGGGAAGGGCGTGGTCAACCTGCCCCGAGGCGAGATCGCGCTCGCCACCATGTCGTTTGGCCAGGGCATCTCCGCCACGGCGCTGCAGATCGCCGCAGCCTTCGGGGCCCTGGGCAACGACGGCGTGTTGATGCGCCCCACGCTGATCAAGTCGGTGGTCGACGCCGACGGGAGCGTGCTGCTGGAGAACCGCCCCACCAAAGTTCGCGCCGTGGTGTCGCCGGCCGCCGCGCGCAAGGTGGTCTCGATGCTCGAGTCGGTGGTGACCAAAGAGGGCACGGCACCGCGCGCGCGGCTCCCGGATTATCGGGTGGCCGGCAAGACCGGCACCGCGCAGAAACCCGACCCGGTCAGCCGGGGCTACTCCGACAAGCGCATCGCCAGCTTCGTCGGGCTGGTGCCGGCGCAGGACCCCAAGCTCGTCATTCTGGTGGTGATCGACGAGCCGCAGACCGACGTCTACGGGGGCCTGGTGGCCGCCCCCGCGTTCAAGGAGATCGCCGCCGCGGCGCTGCCGTACCTCGGCGTGGCCCCCGATGCGCCCGTCGCGAGCCCGGCCCCTGCCGTGGCCGCCGAGGCCCGACCGAAATCAGGCGGCGCCCGGGTCGCGCCAATCGCCGGAGCCCCCAGCGGGCCCCAGCCAACCGTGGACAGCGTTCGGGTGCCTTCGCTGGAGGGGCTCACCGCCCGCGCGGCCGTGGCGGAGCTCTCGAAATCCTCGCTCGACGTTCGAATGACCGGAAGCGGATTTGTAAAATCCCAAACCCCTGGGCCTGGAAGCTGGGTAGATAGGGGCTCCCGCGTCGTAGTCGAGCTGTGGTCAGCGACCTCCGAAGGTCACTGACGCGGACCTTCGGTCGTCCCACGCAATTCGCGATGGACGTGCTCCACCGCGGAAGGAAGAGACGGCATGAAGCTGTCTGAGCTGTTGGAAGGGGTCGGCGAGGCGCCGGCGAAAGCGGTCTCCGTCGAGTCGCTCGTCGCCGACTCGCGCAAGGTCGCCAAAGGGTCCGTCTTCGTCGCGCTCAAGGGCGGGAAGGCCGACGGCAGCACCTTCGCCGCCGACGCGGTGAAGAATGGCGCGGTGGCGATCGTCTCCGAGACGGCGCTGGCCAAGATCGGCGCGCCGGTGGTTCTCGTGCCCGACGCCCGCAAGGCGCTCGCGAAGCTGGCGGCCAACTTCTACGGAAATCCGGCCAACGCGCTCACGCTGCTGGGCGTCACCGGGACCAACGGCAAGACGACCACCGCCTGGCTGCTCGAGGCCATGTGCGCCGCCGGCGGGGCGACCACGGCGCTTCTGGGCACCATCGAAAACCGCTGGGCCGGCCACAAGACGGTGCCCACCCACACCACGCCCGACGCGATTGAGCTGCACCGCATGATGCGCGAGATGGTGGACAAGGGCGTCGACACCCTGGTGATGGAGGTGTCCAGCCACGCCCTGGCGCAGGAGCGTGTGCACGGGCTCAAGTTCAAAGCGGCGGCGTTCACCAACCTCACGCGCGATCACCTCGACTACCACGCGGACGTGGAGCAGTACTTCCAGGCCAAGCGAAAGCTGTTCCTGGAGTCGTTCGCGGACAACGGCGTGGGCGTGGTGAACGGCGACGACACCAACGCGATGCGCATCTACAACGAACTCAAGGGGCTCGGGCGCACGGCCTTTCGCTTCTCGCGTCAGGGCAACGGCGACCTGTCGGCGGCGGGTGTCGAGCTGTCGGCCCGGGGCATCTCCGCCACCCTGAAGACCTTCGCGGGCGACATCGCGGTCAAGAGCCAGCTGATCGGCTCGCACAACCTCGAGAACATCATGGCCGCCGCGGGCGTGGCCCTGTCGGTGGGCATGTCGCGCAAGGCGGTTCAGCTCGGGGTCGAGCGCGTGCCGGCGGTGCCGGGGCGCATGCAGCGGGTGGAGTCGAAGGGCGTGGTGGCGCTGGTCGACTACGCGCACACCGACGACGCGCTGAAGCGATCGCTCGAATCCGCGCGAGAGTTCACCAAGGGCCGCTTGCTCTGCGTGTTCGGCTGCGGAGGCGATCGCGATCGCGGCAAGCGGCCGCTGATGGGCGCGGTGGCCGCCGAGGCGAGCGATCTGCCCATCGTGACCAGCGACAACCCCCGCTCGGAAGACCCCGACTCCATCGCGTCAGAGATTTCGGCGGGGCTGGAGAAGGCCGGCAAGCGGCGCATGAGCCCGGCCAAGGCGCGTCAGGGCGAACCGGGGTTTCTGGTTGAGCTCGACCGGACCGCGGCCATCGAGCTGGCGGTCTCGCTGGCCAAGCCCGGGGACACCATTCTCGTGGCGGGGAAGGGGCACGAGGCCTACCAGGAACAGGGCACGGAGAAGCGCCCGTTTTCCGACGTGGCCGTGCTGTCCAACGCCATGGGAGTTGGCTGACTCGACGTGGTCTGGTCGATGCAAACAACCCTGGTCATGGCAACCCCGGTGGCGTTCTGTGGCCGACCAGCCGCGCCTGTGGCGGCGCGACGGCCTCACCCGGTTGTGCCGAGGCCGTGTTGAGCCATGGCCGCTCGATTTTCGCTCGACGAGGTTCTGCAGGCGACCCGGGGCACGGCCCACCAGCGGGCGCGATTGGAGTTTGAAGGCGTGTCCACCGACACTCGCGCGCCGCTGGCGGGCGGGTTGTTCGTGGCCCTGAAGGGCGAGCGCTTCGACGGTCACGCCTACGCGGCGGACGCACTCGCGGCCGGAGCGGCGGGAGTCGTGGTGCAGCGGGGCCACGCGCCAGCGAAGGCCCAGGGCACGGTGGTCGAGGTGGACGACACCCTGGCCGCCCTGGGGGCGCTGGCGCGCTTTCACCGACTGCGGTTCAACCTTCCCCTCGCGGCCGTGACCGGCAGCAACGGGAAGACGACCACCAAGGAACTGCTGGGCGCCATTCTCGCCACGCGCGGCCCCATCTTGAAGACGCGGGGCAACCTCAACAACGAAATCGGCCTCCCGCTGACGCTGCTCGGGCTGGAGTCGTCGCACGTCGCAGGCGTGGTGGAGATGGGCATGAACCACCTGGGCGAGATCGCTCGCATGACCGCGATCGCCCGCCCGACCGCCGGGGTGATCACCGTGGTGCAGCCCGTTCACCTCGAAGGCCTCGGCAGCATCGAAGGCGTGGCCCAGGCCAAAGGTGAGCTGTTCTTCGGTCTCCCCGCTGGCGCGATCGCCGCGGTGAACGCCGACGACCCGCACATCGTGGAGCAGGCGGCGCGGGCGGGCGTGCGGGCGATTCGGTTCGGGCGTTCACCTGGCGTCGACGTGCAGCTGCGCTCGGTTGCGGTGGCGGCGGCCGGTGGCCTGGAGGTCGTGCTGCGCGTCGATGGCATCGACCTCGATTTGAACCTGCACTTCTTCGGTGAGCACAACGCGATGAACGCCGCGGCCGCGGTGGCCACCGCGCTGGCCATGGGCTTCACCTTCGACGAATGCCGGCGCGGCATCGCTTCCGCTCGGCCGGAGGCCCACCGCATGCAGTTGGTGGTGACCCCAGCGGGCGTGCGGCTCCTCGACGATTGCTACAACGCGAACCCCGAGTCCATGCGAGCGGCCGTGGTGACCGGGGTGCAGCTGGCCGCGCCCCGAAAGCCGGTCTTCGTCCTGGGCGACATGCTGGAGTTGGGGGCCGCCGAGGCGTCGGCCCACGCCCAGCTGCGCGCGCTCGCCCTGGCGCAGGGGCGGGCCGTCGCCTTCTTCGGGCCGCGTTTTGCCCAGGTCAAAGCCTCAGCGACCTCGGACACGCCGTCAGAAAATTTTGACGACCCCGAAGCAGTGGCAGCGTGGCTGTCACCACGACTGGCGGCAGGCGATCTGGTGGTGGTGAAAGGGAGCCGCGGCATGAAACTCGAGCGTGTGATCGAAGCTCTGGGCGGGCCCGCGGCGGGAGCGCACTGACGTGCTCTACCTGCTCTACGAGTGGCTGAAGGACTACAGCGACGCCGCTCGTTGGCTCAACTTTCTTAAGTACCCCAGCTTCCGCATTTTGGCGGGCGGCGGCGCGTCGCTGGTGCTGGGCATGATGATCGGCCCGCGCCTGATCGACCGGCTCCGGTTCGCTCAGCACGGCCAGAGCAACGTGCGGGAAGATGTTCCGGACACGCATCTGAAGAAGAAGGGCACGCCCACCATGGGCGGCGCGCTGATCTTGTTCTGCATCTTGATCGGGACGGTGCTCTTCGCCGACGTGAAGTCCCGTTCGGTCTGGGTCGCGCTGATCATCACCCTGGGCTACGGGTTCATCGGGTTTCTCGATGACTGGCTCAAGCTGTCGAAGCGAAACTCGAAGGGGCTGAAGGGCCGCTACAAGCTCTGGCTGCAGACACTCTTCTTCGTCGTCGCCGTCTTCGGACTGCTCACCGACTATTCCTCGGGCGGGCCCCGGCTGCTCATCGACACCCGGCTCACCATTCCCTTCATTCCCACCCACTGGTGGAACCCGGACATCGGCTGGTTCTACGTCGCGTTCGCGTGGGTCCTGGTGGTGGGCACGTCGAACGCCGTCAACCTCACCGACGGCCTCGATGGGCTCGCCATCGCTCCGGCCATGGTGGCCGCCATCACCTTCGGCGTCCTGTCGTGGGTCGCGGGCACCTCCCTGTCCGTGGCGGACCTCGTGCATGGCCCCGGGGGCTCGCGGCTGGTGGGCGTGCCCTTGCACGAGTACCTCGGAATTCCCGGCGTCACCGGCGGCTCGGAGTTGGCCGTGTTCTGTGCGGCGGTCGTCGGCGCGGGGGTCTCGTTTCTCTGGTTCAACTCGTACCCGGCCAGCGTCTTCATGGGTGACATCGGCGCGCTGGCGCTGGGCGGCGGGCTGGGCGCGCTGGCGATGCTGAGCAAGAACGAGCTGGCGTCGGCCATCATCCACGGGGTGTTCCTGGTGGAGATCTTGTCGGTCATGATCCAGGTCGCGTCGTTCAAGTTGACCGGCAAGCGAGTGTTCAAAATGGCGCCCGTTCACCACCACTTCGAATTGGCCGGCATGCCCGAGCCGAAGATCATCGTGCGGTTCTGGATTGTGTCGGTGCTCTGCAGCACCGTGGCGCTGCTCTCGATCAAGCTGAGGTGAGTCTCGTGTCGGTCCTTCCCAGGTCGTGTGTCGTGGTCGGGCTGGGGAAGAGTGGGCTGGCCGTGCTGACCCTGTGCCGAGCGAAGAACATCGCGGTGCGCGCCTTCGATGAGGCGGACGGCGCCGGCGCGGCGGCGGCCCGCGCGATGGGCGTCGAGGTTCACACCGGTCCGCTGGCGAACGACTTCTTCTCGGGCGCGGAGGCGGTGGTGGTCAGCCCGGGCGTTCCCCACCGCCGGGCCCCCTTCGACGCGGCGCGCGCGGCCGGTCTGCCTGTGATGGGGGAGATCGAATTCGGGGCGCTCGCGCTCCCCAGCGGCGCCGGGCCTATCCTCGGTATCACCGGCACCAACGGGAAGAGCACCACCACCGCGCTGTTGGGCGCGCTGCTGGAGGCGGCGGGCAAAGACACCTTCGTCGGCGGCAACCTGGGGCGACCGTTCTGCGAAGCCGCCCAGCACGCGTACGAAGTCCACGCGCTTGAGCTCTCCAGCTACCAACTGGAGACCATCGACACGCTCCACGTGAGCTCGGGCGCGCTCCTCAACCTGACGCCCGATCACCTGGAGCGGTACCCCTCGATGGCGGAGTACCTGGACGCCAAGGCGCGCATGTTCCGGAACTCCCGTGACGGTGATGCGGTGGTGCTCAACGCGGACGATGCGCCGGTCTTTGCGCTCCGCACTCGCGTCCAGGGCGAGGTGTTTGGGTTCACCACCCGGGGCGAACGCGTGGCCGGCGTGCCGATGGCGGTCGCCACCGACGGTGGCTTTCGCTTCGAGTTCGGCGGCCGCCGCGCCTTTTCCGTGACCTCGCGCGCGCTGCGCGGGAAACACAACCTGGAGAACGCCATGGCCGCCGCGCTGGTGGCCCGGGGCGCCGGCGTCGCTGATGATGCGATTCAGCAAGGGCTGGACACCTTCGGAGGCCTGCCGCACCGCCTGGAGTTCGTGCGAGAGCTGGGCGGCGTGGAGTGGATCAACGACTCGAAGGCGACCAACGTCGACTCCACGCTGGTGGCCCTGCGCGCGCTGTCGCGGCCGCTCTGGCTCATCGCCGGCGGGAAAGGGAAGGGCGCTCCGTACCAGCCGCTCGTGGAGGAGGGCCGGGGAAAACTGCTCGGAGTTTTGACGGTGGGGCAGGACGCCCCCAACATCGAGGCCGCCTTCCAGAAAGCGACGCCCGTGCACCCCTGCCAGACCATCGAACGCGCCGTCGAGTTCGCACGCACGCATGCGAAGCCGGGTCAAATTGTTCTCCTCTCTCCGGCCTGCGCTTCATTTGATCAGTTCAAGAACTTCGAGCATCGCGGAGATGCGTTCAAAATGCTGGTGAACGCCCTCGCATGAGCCACCCATCTCCAACACAACGCGCCTCTGGGTACGACCCGGTGCTGCTCTTCGGCGTCCTCGCGCTGGTGGGGCTGGGGTTGGTGATGGTGTATTCCGCCAGCGCGATCACCGCGTACGACCGCGTGGGTGACAGCTTCTTCTTCCTCAAGCGGCAGGCGGCCGCGGCGCTGCTGGGGCTGGTGGCCATGACGGTCGCGCTCAAGCTGGGGTACCGCCGCATGGCCCGGCTGGCCTACCCACTCTTGCTGGTGGCGATGCTGCTGCTGGTGGCGGTGATGGTTCCCGGGCTGGGCACGACGGTGAACGGCGCCAAACGGTGGATTCGGTTCGCCGGAATCTCCCTTCAGCCGGCGGAGATCGCCAAGGTCGCCTGGGTGGTCTACCTGGCGTACTCGCTGGCCAAGAAGCGCGAGAAGGTGAAGAGCTTCTCCATCGGGTTTCTGCCTCACCTGGCGGTTGCCGGCGTGTTGGTGATTCTGTGCATGGCCGAGTTGGACTTCGGCAGCTCGGTGGCGCTGCTCTTCCTGCTCTTCGTGATGCTGTTCGCCGCCGGCGCGCGGCTTTCGTACCTGGTGGGCTCGGTGCTGCTGGCGGTGCCGTTCGCGTGGCACGCCGTGGTCAATTCGCCCTATCGCATGAAGCGGATTCTGGCCTTCCTCGACCCGTGGTCGCACCGCCACGACATCGGGTACCAGGTCTCCGAGTCGCTGATGTCGATCGGCTCCGGAGGCATCACCGGCCTGGGCCTCGGCGACGGGCGCCAGAAGCTGTTCTATCTGCCCGAAGCGCACACCGACTTCATCTTCGCCATCATCGGCGAGGAGCTGGGCCTGCTGGGCGTGGCGTTGGTGGTGGCGCTGTACGCGCTGGTCATCTGGCGTGGGGTACGCGCGGCGTTGAACGCGTCTGAGCCGTTCGGGGCCTACCTCGCGCTCGGCATCTCGGCGCTGCTCGGGTTTCAGGCCACGGTGAACATGGGCGTGGCCATGGGGTTGTTCCCCACCAAGGGGCTGACGCTCCCGTTCGTTTCGTACGGCGGCTCGTCGTTGGTGGTGCTGATGGGCGCGGTGGGGCTGCTCTTGTCGGTCACGGCCAATGGCAAGGTCGCCCGCAAAGCCCCGCGGGTGGTGCGCGCGCGCCCGGAGCCCGCCGGCCCTGGCATGGCGGGAGTTCCCGCGTGAGGGTGATGATCGCCGGAGGCGGCACCGGGGGCCACCTGTTCCCCGGCATCGCCGTCGCCGAGGAAGTGTCCACCCGACACCCCAAGAACTCGGTCGTCTTCGTCGGCACCAATCGCGGACTGGAGGCGCGCGTCGTCCCCGCCGCGGGCTTTCGTTTTGAATCGATTCCTTCCCAGGGACTGAAGGGCAAGTCGCTCTTGAAGATGCTGCTGGCCCTGCTCACCATTCCCGTGTCGCTGTTCGCTGCGTTTCGCGTGCTCCGCCGCCACAAGCCGGACGTGGTGCTCGGCGTGGGCGGCTACTCGTCCGGGCCGGTGGTGCTGGCGGCGTGGCTGCTCGGGCTGCCCACGGCGGTTCAAGAACAGAACGCGGTGCCGGGGCTCACCAACCGCATTCTGGGGCGCCTGGTCAAAGCGGTGTTTGTAGCCTTCGAAGAGGCCGGCGCTCCGTTCGATCACAAAAAGGTTCACGTGATCGGCAACCCGATTCGCCGAAAGCTGCTGGAGAACTTCCTTCGCTCCAACGCGCCGCACGAACGCTTTTCCATTCTCATCCTCGGGGGCTCGCTCGGCGCCGTCGGCCTGAACCGGCTGGTGGTCGGCGCGCTCCCGCACCTCGCCAGCCTGGCCAACGAGATCGAGATCGTTCACCAGACCGGCGAGAAAGATCACGCGTCAGTCGCGGCGGCCTACGCCAGCTCGGGCCTCAAGGGCGAAGCCCGGGCGTTCATCGACGACATGTCTGACGCCTACGCGCGCGCCGATCTGGTGATCTGCCGCGCGGGGGCCACCACGGTGGCGGAGCTCGGGGTGTGCAAGAAGGCGTCGATTCTGGTCCCCTTTCCCCACGCGACGGATGACCACCAGGCGACCAACGCGCGCGCCCTGGTCGACGCGGGCGCGGCGCTGATGTTTCGGGAGCACGAGCTCGATGGCGCGAAGCTCGCCGAACAGATTCGAGCGCTCAAAGCCGACCCGGGCCGCCTCAAGAAGATGGAAAAGGCGGCGGGGTTGTTGGGGCGCCCCGAAGCGGCCAAGGAGATCGCCGACGTCTGTGTCGATCTGATGCTCGAAAAATGGGGGCCCAGCGGTCGCACTCGTGCTGAAACGCGCGCATGAGCACAGGGTCCAGGGGCAGCCGGTTCAAGACGCGGCACCAATCGAAGGTTCATTTCGTCGGCATCGGCGGCATTGGCATGAGCGGCATCGCCGAGGTGCTTCTCAACCTGGGGTACGGCGTCTCGGGCTCGGACTTGAAGGAGTCCGACGTGACGCGGCGACTCGCCTCGCTGGGCGCCACCGTGCATGTGGGGCATCGCGCGGAGAACCTGGTGGCGGTGGACGTGGTGGTCATCTCGTCGGCCGTGAACGCCGACAACGCCGAAGTGGTGGAGGCCCGTCACCGGAAGATCCCGGTCATTCCCCGCGCTGAGATGCTCGCTGAGTTGATGCGGCTCAAGTACTCGGTGGCGATCGCCGGCTCGCACGGGAAGACCACCACCACCTCCATGGTGGCCACGGTGCTCACCGCGGCCGGGCTCGACCCCACCGCCGTGGTGGGGGGCAAGGTGAACGTCCTCGGGTCCAACGCCAAGGTCGGCAAGAGCGAGCTGATGGTGGTCGAAGCCGACGAGTCGGACGGCTCGTTCCTCCGACTCCACCCGTCGATCGCGGTGGTGACCAACATCGACCCCGAGCACATGGACCACTACGGCACGCTCGAATCGCTCAAGCTGGCGTTCGGCGAGTTCTGCAACCGGGTGCCCTTCTACGGGCTGTCGGTGGTGTGCCTCGATCACCCCAACGTGCAGGCGCTCCTGCCCCGACTGGAGAAGCGCTTCGTCACCTACGGCACGTCGCACGCGGCGGACTACCGCCTCGAAGACATTCGCCTGGAGGGGTTCTCGACCCGGTTCCGGGCGTTCCGCCACGCGGACGCGCTGGGGGAGTTCGAGGTGCGCATGGTCGGCGCCCACAACGCGCTCAACGCCCTGGCGGTGATCGCGGTGTGCGACGAGCTGGAGATCCCGCTGGCCGAGGTGCGCACGGCGCTGGCCAACTTCGGCGGCGTGCAGCGAAGGTTCACCGTTCGGGGCGAGGTCAACGGCATCACCGTGGTGGACGACTACGGCCATCACCCGGCCGAGGTGAAGGCCACGCTGGAGAGCGCGCGCAGAGCGTTCGGCCGACGGCTGGTGGTGGTGTTTCAGCCCCACCGCTACTCGCGCACCCGCGATCTGTTCTCGGAGTTCGCGACCGCCTTCAACGACGCCGACGTGCTCTTTCTCACCAACATCTACGCCGCCGGGGAAGCCCCCATTCCCGAGGTCAGCGGGCGCGCGCTCGCCGACGCCGTGTCCTCCTACGGGCATCGCGACGTGACCTTCGTCGACGCCCGCGCGCAGCTGGCCGAGACGGTGCGCCAGCGCGTGCAGCCGGGCGACCTGGTGATGACCCTGGGCGCGGGCGACGTCACCAACGTCGGCCCGGAACTGCTCGCGCTGCTCTCCCGCCCGCCGGCATGAGCCTCAGCCACGCCGCCAAGACCGCCCTGGCGGCGCTGGCCGCCGAGGTCCGCCTCGATGAACCACTCGCGCCCTGGTCGAGCGTTCGGGTGGGCGGTCGCGCCGAGGCCATGGTGCGACCGCGGACGCGCGACGCCCTGGTGGGCGTGTTGACGCTGGCGGCTGACGAGGGGCTCCCGGTTTCGATCCTGGGCGGCGGCGCCAACACCCTGGTGGGCGACGGAGGCGTGCCGGGGCTGACGCTCAAGCTCGCCACGGACCTGGTGGCGGAGCGCCTCGATCGACACCAAGCCGGCGCCGTTCTCACCCTCGGCGGGGGCGCGGCCATTGCGCGGGTGATTGTGGCCATGCGCACGGCCGGGCTGGTGGGCGCGGAATTTCTGGCGGGCATTCCGGGAACCATCGGCGGCGCGGTCGCCATGAACGCCGGCACCAAACACGGCGAGTGCATGAGCATCGTCGAGTCGCTCGAGCTGGCCA
The DNA here is from genome assembly GCA_964522795.1 of uncultured Myxococcaceae bacterium. GTDB lineage: Bacteria > Myxococcota > Myxococcia > Myxococcales > Myxococcaceae > CAZFXD01. The sequence goes on along the minus strand of CAZFXD010000021.1, from coordinate 4,037 downwards.
CCCGAGACGGGGTGGGGCAGATCGAGGCTTCGACGCTCCGGGTGCGGTACCGGCACACGGAGTTGCCCCCCGGGGCGATCGTGATTGGCGCCAGGTTTCGACTGCGAACGGGCGACGTGGCCGCGTCAGAGGCCGCGATGACCAGCGACCTCTCGTACCGCAAACGCACCCAGCCGCTGTCGCTCCCCAACTTCGGGAGCGTCTTCACCAACCCGCCGGGAGATCACGCCGGTCGGCTGCTGGAGGCGGTCAACCTCAAGGGACACACCGTGGGTGGCGCGCAGATTTCCAATCTCCACGCCAACTGGATCGTCAACCTCGGCGGCGCCACCGCCCGCGACGTGACGACCTTGATGGCGCTGGGACAAACGCGCGTGCGGGAACAATTCGGTGTTGAATTGGAGCCGGAAGTGAAACGCATCGGGGTGTTCACGTGAATGCAATCAGCGCGGCCGAAATGAAGACCAAACGCGTCGGCGTCTTGATGGGCGGCTTGTCCGAAGAGCGCGAGGTATCGCTGCGCAGCGGCAACGCCGTCGCGGGGGCGCTCGAGTCCAAAGGGTACCGCGTGGCGCGCATCGACGTCGGCCGCGACGTGGCGAGCCGACTCAGCGCCGAGAAGGTGGAGGTGGCGTTCATCGCCCTCCACGGCCGTTACGGAGAAGACGGCTCCATTCAGGGCCTGCTCGAGTCGATGTTCATTCCCTACACCGGCTCGGGGGTGCTGGCGTCGTCGGTCGGCATGGAGAAGGTGTTCTCCAAGCAGGTGTTCGTGGCCGCGGGCATTCCCACGCCGGCCTACCGCGTGTTCGACACCCCCGCCGACGCCGAAGCCGCACAGCTGCCGTTCGGGCTCCCGTGCGTGGTGAAGCCCTCGCGCGAAGGTTCGTCGGTCGGCGTGGCGCTCTGCAAGACGCGCGACGAGTACGTGGCCGCGGTGCGGGCGTGCACCCGATATGCGGGCGCGATTCTGGTGGAGGCGTACCAGAAAGGCCGCGAGGTGCAGGGCGCGGTGCTCGACCACCAGGCGCTGGGGGTGATTGAGGTCATCCCCGCCCGGGAGTTCTACGACTACACGGCGAAGTACGGGCCCGGCAGCGGCACGAAGTACGTCTACCCCGCGCCGCTCCCGCCCGACGTCTACGCCGCGGTCAACGACGTCTGCCTCCGGGCCCACCGAGCGCTCGGGTGCGAAGGCGCCTCGCGCACCGACGCCATCGTCACGCCGGCGGGGGAGATCTTCGTGCTCGAGGTCAACACGCTGCCTGGCATGACCGAGACCAGCCTGCTGCCGAAGATCGCCGCGGGCTGCGGCATCGACTTTCCCGCGCTCTGCGAGCGAATTCTGTTGGGCGCGCGCCTCAAGGCCTGAGCTGTCAAGAAAACCGCCGTTTCCCCGCGTCACCCGAGCGCCCCGAGGGGCCAACCGGGGCCCGCCACATGCCTGTGGCTGAAAATTTGCGACACCCATGTTCCGGCCCCAAGCTCGCGATTGCGCGAGGTTCTTGTCCATCGTGGGCCATCGAAACACCCAACGCAGGCGGCAACAGACGGGGCCCACCGGGCTCTCGGGCACCCACGCCTTGAAGGCCTCGCTCTGGACCGTGGCGCAGGTGACACTCCTCTCCGCGTCGCTCGGCTTCTGCGTGATGCAGGCCTGGGGGTGGGCCAGCACGTCGCCCACCTTCGCGGTGGACGAAATTCAGGTCCGGGGCGTCAGCCGCCTGGGCGAAGACGAAGTTCGTCGCGCCACGGGCGTGCTGCCGGGCACCAACCTGCTGCGCCTGGAGCGCTCGGCCGTTGAAGCGGCGGTGGAGAAGCTGGGCTGGGTTGAATCCGCGCGCATGCGGCGCCTGTCGCCCCATCAGATCTCCATCGAGGTGGTGGAGCGAACCCCGCACGCCCTGTTGCTCGCCGGCGAGCTGTACCTGGTCGACGGCCACGGCGTGGTGTTCAAGCGCTGGCAGTCGAAGGAGACCATCGACCTGCCCGTCGTCTCGGGCATCGAGCGGGCGGAGTTCTCCAATGTCACCGCCGACGCCAACTCCCGTGTGATGCAGGCGTTGGAGATTCTGCGGCTGGCCGCTGCGCTGCCCGAGCTCTCGCCGGTGGGTGAGGTTCGCGCCAACGCCGACGGGTGGGTGCTCACGTTCGCCAACGGCGTGTTGGCGCACCTTCCCGCCGAAGGGGTGGAAGACCAGCTCCGCCGTCTGGCGCGCTTGAACGCCATCCTGGCGGCTCGGGGCCAGCGGGCCTCGGTGGTGCGCCTCGACAATCGCGTCCGCCCCTCGCGAATCTCACTCCAGCTCGGCCAGGCGCCGGTCGCTGTCCACGTTCCTTCACCGTCCCAAGACACGAACTTCCAGAACTGAGGAGTCAGCATGGCGAAGCAAAAAGGCGGAGACATTGTCGTGGGGCTCGATATCGGCACCACGAAGATCTGCGCCATCGTCGGGGAGGTCACCGCCGATGGAATCGATATCGTGGGCATCGGCACGCACCCGTCGAAGGGGCTGCGCAAAGGGGTGGTGGTGAACATCGAGGCCACCGTGGCTTCGATTCGCCGGGCCATCGAAGAGGCCGAAGCCATGGCCGGCTGCGAGATTACCGACGTGTACACCGGCATCGCCGGGGGGCACATCAAGGGCTTCTCCAGCCGCGGCGTGGTGGCGCTCAAAGACAAAGAGGTGCGCGAGGCCGACATCGCGCGGGTGATCGAGCAGGCCAAGACGGTCAACATTCCCGTCGACCGCGAAGTCATTCACGTGTTGCCGCAGGAGTTCATCGTCGATGAGCAGGGCGGCATCAAAGACCCGCTCGGCATGTCGGGCGTTCGACTCGAGGCCAAGGTGCACATCGTCACCGGCGCGGTCGCGTCGGCCCAGAACATCGTGAAGTGCTCGAACCGCACTGGCCTCAACGTGGCGGACATCGTGCTGCAGCCGTTGGCCTCGTCGGAAGCGGTGCTCACCGACGAAGAGAAGGACCTCGGCGTGTGCCTGGTCGACATCGGCGGCGGCACCACGGACATCGCCATCTTCCAGGGCGGCGCCATCGCCCACACGGCGGTGATCGCGCTCGGCGGGAACAACCTCACCAACGACATCGCGGTGGGGTTGCGCACCCCCACCCACGAAGCCGAGCGCATCAAACAGAAGTTTGGCTGCGCGCTCGCCTCCATGGTCGACAAGCAGGAGATGATTGAGGTGCCCAGCGTGGGCGGGCGCGAGCCGCGCGTGATGGGGCGCCAGATTCTCTGCGAAATTCTCGAGCCCCGCGTGGAAGAGATCTTCCAGTTGGTCCAGCGCGAGGTGGAGCGCAACGGGTTCTCGGAGCTGTTGCCTTCGGGCGTGGTCATCACCGGCGGGTCCACGCTCCTCCCGGGGACGACGGAGCTGGCCGAGGAGATTCTGGGGGTTCCGGTGCGCCGGGGCGTCCCGCGGGGCATCGGTGGCCTCATCGACGTGGTGAAAAGCCCCGTCTACGCCACGGGGGTGGGCCTGGTGGTGTATGGCGCCCGCCACACTGACCGAAAGATGTTCCGGGTTCGCGATGAGAACGTCTTCCGCAAGGTGAAGACCCGCATGCGCGAGTGGCTCCAGGAAGTGTTCTAAAAGCGCTTCAGACCTGTAGCAGAAAACTTGAAAGAGCCCCGTTCTCCTCGATGATGACGGGGCTCTTCTCTTTCCGGAGTTCGAATGAACACTATCGACGAATCGAAGCAGGCCGCGAAAATCCGAGTGGTCGGCGTCGGCGGCGCCGGCGGCAACGCGGTCAACACGATGATCTCCAACCAGCTCGATCGCGTCGACTTCATCGCGCTCAACACCGACGTGCAGGCCCTCGCGGCGAACCTCGCTGGGACCAAGATTCAGATTGGGTCCGAGCTCACGCGCGGGCTCGGCGCCGGCGCCAACCCCGAGGTCGGCCGCAACGCGGCGCAAGAATCGCGTGAGGCGATTGAGCGCGCGCTGGAAGGCGCGGACATGGTCTTCGTCACCGCCGGCATGGGCGGCGGCACCGGAACGGGCGCGGCT
>CAZFXD010000020.1:0-32659 GCA_964522795.1 uncultured Myxococcaceae bacterium | reverse complement strand
GAGTCACAGGAATGGGGCGAGCAAGCTGTGTACCAATCGGCCGAGCCGTGGCGCGTGGCGGGCGCGCGGGAGGGGCACGAAAGTCGTAGGCGATTTCATCAGATGCGGCGGTGGGGCGAGCTGCCGGCGCCGTGCGCCGATGAGGCCTGGCCTGGGCCTGCGCAAAATCTGCTGTCGGTGCGACGGGCGGGTCGCGGTGAGAAGGGCGAGGGGAGAGGTGCATGAGCGAGGGGGACAGGCATCTTTTTCAAAAATGAAATGGGGACAGGCTACTTTTCCACGCGAGGCCGGCTCGGTGGTGTGCTGGCGGTTCAACGATGTCCGGAGGCGTCACATGGCAATCGACATTGAGACCCTGACGCGAGGGTACCTGACCGACTTCTCGCGCAAGGACCTGGCGGCGTTGGAGCGCCGCTTTGCCAGCGCGGTGACGCTGCGCGCGTTCGATGTGGGCCTGGTCGAGGGGCGAGCCGCGGTGCTGGCGGCGAACCGGAAGATCTTTGAGGGCGTCAAGAGCATCGAGGCGCGGCCCACCCACGTTCACGTCGCCGGGCAGACGGGCATCGCAGAGCTGGAGATCTACGTCGATGGGGCGTTCGCGCTCCCGGTCGTCGATGTGATCGAATTCGACGCGGCCGGGCACATCACCGCCGTGCGCGCCTACCGGGGAAGCTGACGGTTTGCGCCGCTTCCACCGGGGCGCCGGGCGGGCCTACTTCTTCGGGTCGTCCGACTTCTCGCCCTTCTTCTCGTGCTTCTTCGAGTCCTTCTCGTCCTTCTTGTCGTCTTTCTTCTCGACCTTCTTGCCCGGCTTGTCGAACTGCTGCGCCTCCAGCGTCGGCGCGGGGGCGGCCGCGAGGGCGTTCATGGCAAACGCGACGAGACCAACGAACGTCAGCTTCTTCATGTCGACTCCTGAGCGAAAAAGAAGGGCTTCAGACCGCGCCTGAACTCTGGCAACGGTTGGGGGCGGGGTCAATTCGAGAACGCCTACTGCAAGACGAGCAGACGTTCGGGCGCCCGCGTCACCACCCAGGCCGTGTCGCCCGCCGCGTTGAACGTCACGCCCGTCACCTTGCCTTCGATGGCGATGTCCGAGGTGACCGGCATGTCCGCGCGGGGATCGACGCGGCGCACCTGCAGCCCGCCGGGGCTCTCGCGAATCAGCATGCGGCCGTTGGGCGAAATGGCCCGCGTCTTCCACGTGGCGGCCCCGCTGGGCACGATCTCAGCGATGTGGGCGGGTGAGCCCTCGAGGCGCGCGGCCTCTTGCGTCCACGAACCATCGGCCGGGTCTTCCCCGGAGTAGATGACCCACGCTTCGTCATCGACGCTGAGCGTGACGTCCGCTTCGACGGGGAGCGCCACACCGACCGGCGCCTGTCCGGTGAGCGCATCGGCTCGGGCGAAGAAGGCGGCGTTCCAGTGCCCGCCGGCCTGCCACGCCAGCAACACCCGGCCGTCGGACAGCAGCGTCGGCGGCCTCGCGGCCTCCACGGAGAACGAGGCGGTCCCCAGCAGCCCGGTGGATTCCACCCGGGCCAGCCCGCCGGTGTGAACCACCCAGCCGCCAGTCGCGTCAGCGACGACGAAGAGCACGGTATGGGGTGTGAAGCCGAGTCGGCCCGCGGGGGCCTCGACCCACCCCTCGCCCCACGCCCAGCGAACGCCGTCGCGCACCAGCACGCCCTTCGCCCCGGTGAGGGACTCGCCCACGCCTTCGCTCGTGGTGGTGCTGAGCACCTGAAGGCCTTCCGGGTAGCCGGTGACCATGTGCAGCTGCGACACCTGGCAGGCGGGCGGGCCACACCACGAGACGCCACCGGTCGCCTCCGCGACGCCGGGGAACTGGCCCAGGTCCATCTTGGCGGTCACCACGCCGGTGAGCGCGTTGACGTCGATGGCCTCGTTGGCCGAGAGGCTGGCGATCTTGAACGCGCCGTCTATGGCGGTCGCCGGCCCGGGGCTGGGGGTGCTCACGCTCCACAGAATGCTGCGCGTCTCCACGTCGAACCCCAGCACCAGGCCCATCGACCTCTTGGAGAGCGCCACGTACCGGCCGCTGGTGGCGAGCCCGGACGGGTATTCGAACGTCAGCCCCACGTCGATCGGCGTCGAGCTGAACGCGAGGCTCGAGGGCGCGACATCGAGGTCGGCCGTGGCCAGGTTGCCGTCGTCGTCCAGCGCCACCGCGAGGTGATGACCTCCGGAGAGGGTGGCGACGGCCAGCGGTTGTTGAGCGTGGTAGCCCGCCAGCGAGACGCCTCCCGGCGGCGCGATCCACACGTCCGCCGACGGATTGGAGGGTGTCACCAGAAACAGGCCCGTGGTGTCGGCGCCGCCGCGCCGGGCGATCAACACCACGCGGCCACCCCCCGCATCTTCGACCGCGTCTGCATCGTCGATGGAGAGGGTCCGCACCAGGTCGACCGGCGCCAGCGTGGCCGCGTTGAACGTGGCGAGCGTGACGATGCCCGCCTGCGAGGTCACCACCGCGAGCAGGTTCTGCGTTCCAGCGATGCCGGCCAGGTAGACGTACTTCTCGCCACCGAACGGCCGGGTCTGGCGCTGGCCGGTCTTGGTGTCGTGGCGCACGATCGTGCCGGCGCTTCGATCGACCCACGCCAGGGCCTCGCCGCCCGGGAGCGCGATGGCCGCGCCGGCCCCGTCGCCAGAGAACGACTTGCTCAGCATCGACACCACGCCGCCCCACAACTCGGAGCGGAAGAAGACGTCATCCTTCGTGGCCATGATCTGCGTGGGCTTGTGGAGCATCGACCGGTTGTCGGTGACGTGCCCGCGCTCCAGCTCACCGCGCCCGGCGTAGCGGAAGTTTCCGAACGGGGCCGAGGCCGCGCGGCCGTTGGAGACGGTGATCGGGCCCGAGCCCGCGCCGGGCGGCACGCGCACCAGCAACCCCTGCGCGTCGATCAGAATGCCCACCGCCGGGACGCCGGCGCTGAACTGCACCCGGTTGAAGGCCGGCCGCGCGTCGAAGCCGGTGCCCGAGATGTGCACCAACGCGCCTCCGAGCGCCTGGCCCGGCGTGATGCCGTCGATGACCGGCGCGTCGCTCAGCTGTGGGAGCGGAGGCAGTTCAAGGTCGCGCGCGCACCCCAGGGCGACGGCGGCGAAGCAGAGGATCGTCGTCAGGTGAGTTCGGTTCACGGCGAGGCAGGGAGAATAAGCGAGATCGCGCACGGGGCCAGCGCAGAGTTTCGCCGGCGGCAGCGCGCCAGGCCGGCATCGAAGACGGCCGTTTGGCTGACGCGCGGGTTCGCCTACGCTGGGGCGCCGTGCGGTGCGTTGGAACAGTCGCGGTGTGGCCTCCGTCGGCGCTGGCGTCGGCCACGCCTGCGCTCGCCCGCGGAGTGCGCGGGTGACCGCCACGTTTCCGGCGCCGTGGCGGCTGCAGGGTCGCGCGGCGATGTTTGTCTACCGCTTTCCCCGCGCGTTCGTGGAGCGCCACGGACTGCTGCAGCCCGACACCGGGGCCCGGTTCGCCGGCGGCTTCGGTGCGCTGATGCTGGTCGACTACACCCAGAGCGACTGCGGGCCCTATCGCGAGCTGCTCTACATCCCGGGGAGCTTCGAGGTGGACGGCGTGGCGAGGCCGTCGATTTCGAAGATCTACGTCTCGACCGAGGTCAGCGTCGTCAACGGGCAGCGCAACTGGGGCATCCCCAAAGCCGTGGCGCAGTTCGACGTCGCCGGGGACGCCGAAGGCGAAGAGACGTGGGCGGTGCGACGCAACGGCGAAGACATCTTTCGAGCGACGGTGGCGCGCGCGGGCGTGGTTCGATTCCCCGTGTCGTCGGCGCTGGTTCCAAACGTGCTGGTCCAGTGGTGGCAGCAGGCCACCTACCTCACCCGTCTCGAGGCGTCAGGCTGGGGGCGGCGGGCCCGGCTGCGTTCCGTGTGGGGAAACGGCGTGGATTTTCCCGATCTCTCCACGCAGCGCGTGTTCGCAGGCCTGGGCGTCCAGCTCACGTCGTTTCAGATGACGTTCCACCCCGCGACCGTGACGCCTGCGGCCGCGGGCGAAGCGCGCCCGGTGGACCGGGGCGTCGACTGACGCTCGGGCCTATTCGCAGGACACGTCGTTGTACGCGTTGTGGGGCACGCCTGCAGAGCCGGTCGCGCCGTCAGGGCAGGGGCCGCTCGAGGTGTAGTCGGACGTGGAGATGACCCACACGTCTCCGGCCGCGTCGTTGTCCACGTTGCCCACCGCGCCGATGGAGATGCCGCAGTTGGGACAGGTGCCGCCGATGCCCGGCGCGTTGCCCGGGGCGTTGCCGGTGGTGATGGTGAGCGTCACCTGACCGCCCGACGGCTGGGTGGACCCGAACCTCGAGGTGTCCTGGCCGATGCAGTCGTACCCGGTGGTGACCGCGCCCGGCCGCACCCAGAGCGAGGTGCACTTCCACATCTCATATCGGTATCGATTCCCCTGCTCCGGGGCGAAGCCGATCAGGTTGCCGTAGACGGAGTACGTGTCTTTCTAGGCGAAGTAGGCCTTCTCGGCGGTGAAGGCCGACTTGAGGTTGACCTTCGCCTCCGACTGCTTGGAGCGGGCCTGAAACCGAACGAAGTTGGGAATGGCGATCGCCGCCAGAATTCCAATGATGGCGACGACGATCATCAGCTCAATCAACGTAAAACCAACCGCGCGCTGTCTCATTCGAAAGATCTCCGGTCTTTGGGGTGCCGGTGGACCATTTCACAAAACGTCGAGCGGGCCACTTTCCCGCTGACCGCGGCGAGGTGACGGCCTGTCTCAGCGGCAGGTCGGGCAGCGAACGTCCGCCACCGGCTTGCCCGCGAGCATGTCCGACAGCCAGTCGACGATCTTCACCATACGGGTGCCGTCAGACGTCTCGAGATCAAACAACGCGTCCTTGTTGATGATGCAGTGGGTGTCGAAGTCGGTCGCGCCGTCGATGTCCACCAGGTACGGGTGGAAGTTTGGCACTCGCGCGCCAATGTCGTTCATTCCGGCCACCATCAAGCCTGCCCACGTCGCGGTGGGGATGTTCACGTCGCCCACCATCAGGCCGTAGAACTTCGACTGAACGCGATCTTTCATGTTGTCGCACTGCGCCAGGGCAGCGCGGGGGTAGGTCGTGCCCACCCGCTCGTAGATGTCGGCCATGCGCGTGACGTGCACCGCGTCGAAGTTCGGAATCCAGTCGGGGAAGGCGGCCGTGCCGTTCCAGGTGGCCAGCGTTGACGCAAGAAAGTTGTCGGAGATGACGCCGGCGCCGCTGTCACCCAGCACCACATGGCGGGCGGCGGGGTAGTGCCGCATCAGGTGCGCGCCCCACATGATCGCTCCGGAGGACCCCGCGCTGCAGCCGGTGGAGAGCACCACCTCGGGCGCCGGGACGTTCGCGAACACCCAGTCCAGGACGCTTCGTGCGTTCACCGCGCCCCGATGTCGCACCGTGGCGCTGTGGCCGGGTTCGCCGTACACCGAGCTGCGGTCGCCCCAGTGAATGTCGCCCGTGCAGTAGCTGACCACCACCTGCGTGGCGCTGCGCACCGGGTTGCGCGGGTCCGTCATCGCCACCAACCCGGTGGGTTTGACCGTGGCGTTGGGGCCCAGCTCTGACGAGGCGGCCTCCAGATCCGGGGTGAACCACTTGAGGTCGCGGCAGGTCTGGGTGTTCCAGCACCCACCGCCGTCGAGGAAGTTCAGCACCAGCATGGGCGACGTCCCCGGCCACACGTAGAAGGCAAACGGTGAGCCATTGGCGCATTCGGTGGCGCCGCCGGGGCGCAGCTCGTTCCACCGGTTCGGGGTGAGCTGGTTGAGCGCCGGGAGCGTTGGCGCACCGGTGGGCGCGCAGCCCAGCGCGATGCACAAAGACCAACTCAAGACGCCGACGCGCTTCCTCGAAGTCGTTCCGGGCACAGCGCACCGGAGTGCAAGATCAGGGCTCAGGTGGGGGCCCGGGGACGCGACCAGCGGCCGGCCCCGCCCGTGCAAAGCATGCGCGCCACGCCGAGGGGCCCGAAACGGGTGCGCCGGCTGCAGTGGCCATTTCCCAGGTCCGTGTTCTTCCGTCAGTTTCTATGAGCAGCCACGCGGAGTTCGCCTATGCTGCGCGCCCGATGAAATCGTCCCTCGGCTCTCGAATTGCGTTCCTCGTCCTCTTGTCTGCGGTCACCTCCGGGTGCGACTTCTTCCTCAAGCCGCCCCCGCCCGTCGGAGACGAGATTTGCACCGAAGGGTTGAAGAACTGCGGCGGCACCTGCTTCGACCTGCAGATCGACGCGAACCACTGCGGCACGTGCGACACCGCCTGCGGCTCGGGCGAGTTCTGCGTCCTGGGAAAATGCGAAGCCTCGTGCCCCAGCGCCTTGCTCGCCTGCACGGTGGACGGCGTGACGGGGTGCTTCGACACGCAGTCCGACAACAACAATTGCGGGACGTGCAACAACGTGTGCGGCGCGGGGACCGTGTGCTCCGACGGCGCGTGCCGCTCGAACTGCGCGTCTGATCAGGTGCTGTGCAACGGGCGCTGCATCGAGCCGTTGGTGAGCCGCGAGAACTGTGGTGCGTCTGGCGACTGCCAGGGGGCCAACGCCGGCGCTACCTGCGGTTCGACCCAGGTGTGCTCGGCCGGGACGTGCGCGTCGCAGTGCCCCAGCGTCCAGGTGGCGTGCAACGGCACCTGCATCGACCCACAGACCGACCCGCTGCGCTGCGGCGCGAAGGGCGACTGCCTCGGCGCGAACGCCGGTGTGGCGTGCCTCGGCGGCGAAGTCTGCGCCGGCGGTGAGTGCCGCGCGAATTGTCCGTCGGATCAGCTCGCCTGCGGCGGGCGCTGCGTGGACCCGCTGACCGATCTCGGCTTCTGTGGCGCCGCGGGCGACTGCAAAGGCGCCAACGCCGGCGCTCGGTGCGCCCCGGGCGAGCTGTGTTCCGCCGGCGCGTGTGGGACCAGCTGCCCCTCCGGCCAGTTGGTGTGCAGCGGGCAGTGCATCAACAGCAACATCGACCCCATTCACTGCGGCGCCAGCACCGACTGCAAAGGCGCCAACGCCGGGACCGCCTGTCTGAGCGGCAAGGCGTGCGCGAACGGCGTGTGCGGCCTCAGCTGCCCGGCCGGCCAGCTCATCTGCGGCGGAAAGTGTGTGGACCCGCTGCTCGACCCCGTGTTCTGCGGAGCGTCGCTCGACTGCCTGGGCGCGAATCAGGGCGCCACGTGCGGCGCGGGTCAGGTGTGCAGTGCTGGGCAGTGCAAGACGTCCTGCGTGCCCGGTCAGCTGAACTGCAATGGCACCTGCATTGACCCCATGACCAACCGCACCTACTGCGGCGCCACCGGAACCTGCGGCGTCGACGGCGGCGTCGCGGGCACGTCGTGTACGGTGGGGCAGATCTGCACCGGCGGCAGCTGCGCGCTCACCTGCCAGGCCGGGTACGTGAACTGCAACGGCACGTGCGTCGACCCCCAGTCGAGCCGCGCCTACTGCGGCGCGACAGCTGGCTGCGGCGTCGGCTCGGGCAGCGCTGGCGCGGCCTGCGGCGCGGGCCAGATCTGCGCTTCGGGCGCCTGCCGCACCACGTGTGCCTCGGGGCAGGTTGACTGCAACGGCGTCTGCGTCGACCCGGGGACGAACCGCGCGTACTGCGGCGCGACCGCGGGCTGCGGGGTGGACGGCGGCGTGGCGGGCAGCACGTGCCCGCCCGGACTGCTCTGCTCCGGCGGCGGTTGCCAGCTCACCTGCAAGACGGGGCAGGTGGTCTGTGGCGGGGTGTGTACGGACCCGTTGACCAGCCGGGCCTTCTGCGGCGCCACCGCCGGCTGCGGCGCTGGCAGCGGCTCCGCGGGCGCGGTGTGCAATGCGGGCGAGCTGTGCGTCGCCGGCGCCTGCAAGCTGACGTGCCCGCCGGGGCTGATTCAGTGCGGCTCCACCTGCATCGACCCCATGAGCAACCCGCTGTTCTGCGGCGCCACGCCAGGGTGCGGCGCGGGCATGGGCATACCGGGCGCGGCCTGCGGCATGAACGCGGCGTGCTTCATGGGCGCCTGCGCCTCGCTGGTGATCGACGCGGGTGTCCCCGACGCGGGCATGATGGGTGGCCCGCCGGTGACCTACTCTCAAAACTTCACCGCGCTCGCCACCTCGGTGCCGCAGTGCTCCGCGTGGGACACGTGGCGGAGTCAGCTGACCGGCAGCTACACCTCGATGACCATTCGCGGCACGTTCGACATGACGGGCGTGACCTGCGCCAACGCCACGCTGGTGAACCAGCTGGCCACGGCGATCAAGAACGACACGGCGCTGCAGGTCACCTGCAGCGGCCGAAAGTGGTCGTTCTGCAACTCCGGCAGCATCTATGGGTACACGCAGTTGTGGCTCGATTCGCCGAGCACCAACCCGTGTGATCCCAGCAACTGCTTCGACCCCTCGTTCGGCCCGCCCACGGGGTACGTGGTGAGCCCCTGCGCCGGCGGCTCGAGCTGGGGTGGGGTGAACACGCAGACCTGCACCAACGCCGGACAGATGACCAACGCGCCCACGCAGCTGATGGAAGTGATCTTCACCCCATGACCCCCTCGACCATGCGCCTGACTCGAACTTTCGCCCTGGCCTCGCTCGCGGTCCTGAGCGCGTGCGACATCTTTCAGCTTCGGCCGCCGCCGCCGGTGAACCTGTACTGCGCGGAAGAGAAGACCTACTGCGACGGGCTGTGCGTCTCGCTCGACTTCGACTTCCGCAACTGCGGCGAGTGCGGGCATTCGTGCGCCACGGGTGAGCTGTGCGTCCGCGGCGCGTGCTCGACCGCGTGCCCCACTGCGCGCCTCGCCTGTCCGGCCGACTTCCCCACCCACTGCGTGGACCCCACCTCGGACAACAAGAACTGCGGCGACTGCGAGGTGGCGTGCGACCCGGGGCTGGCGTGCTCGTCTGGCGCCTGCTCGTCGACCTGCGCCAGCGATCAGGTGCTCTGCGGCGCCCGGTGCATCGATCCTCTGGTCAGCCACACCTACTGCGGCGCCAGCGGCGACTGCCTCGATGCCAACGCCGGCACCACCTGCGCCGACAACGAAGTGTGCTCGGGCGGCAAGTGCGCGGGCCAGTGCCCCAGCACCCAGCTGGAGTGCAACGGCAAGTGCGTGGACCCGCAGACCGATCCGATTCTCTGCGGCGCGAAGGACGACTGCAAAGGCGCCAACTCGGGCACCGCGTGTCTGGGCGGCCAGGTCTGCTCTGGCGGGCAGTGCCTCGCCAGCTGCCCCGCGAACCAGATCGCCTGTGGCGGTCGTTGCATCGATCCGCTGTCGGACCTCGCCTTCTGCGGCGCGAGCGGCGACTGCAAAGGGCCCAACGCCGGCGCGCGCTGTGGCACGGGCGAACTCTGCGCGGCGGGCACGTGTGGAACCAGCTGTCCTCCCGGGCAGCTCAACTGTGGCGGTCAGTGCGTCAACCCCAAGACCGACCCCATCTACTGCGGCGCCTCGCTCGACTGTAAGGCCGCCAACGCGGGCTCAACCTGCACGAACGGCAAGGTCTGCGCCGACGGCCTGTGCGGCACCAACTGCCCGGCGGGGCAGGTGGTCTGCGCCGGGAAGTGCATCGACCCGCTGCTCGACCCGGTCTTCTGCGGCGCCAGCACCGACTGCAAAGGCGCCAACGCGGGCACCACCTGCACCTCAGGCCACGTCTGTTCGGCGGGCTCGTGCAAGACGTCTTGCGTGCCCGGCCAGGTGAGCTGCAACGGAACCTGCGTCGACCCTCAGACCAACCCCACCTACTGCGGCGCGACCGCGGGCTGCGGCGCCTCCGGTGGTTCGGTGGGCGTGACCTGCGCCCCCGGCCAGGTGTGTTCGGGCGGCACGTGCGCGCTCACGTGCCAGGCGGGCCTGGTGGAGTGCAACGGCAAGTGCATTGAGCCGATGACCAGCGTCACGAACTGCGGCGCGACCGCGGGCTGCGGCGTCGGTTCGGGCAGCGCCGGCGCGGTGTGCCCGCAGGGCCAGATCTGCACCGGCGGCGCGTGCGCGGTGAGCTGTCTTCCGAACCAGGTGAACTGCAACGGCACGTGCGTGGACCCACTCACCAGCCGCGCCTACTGCGGCGCGACCGCGGGCTGCGGCGTGGGCAGCGGCTCCGCGGGCGCCACCTGCGGGGCCGGGACGATTTGCTCCAACGGGACGTGTCAGTTGACGTGTCAGTCCGGGCTCGTCAGCTGCGCCGGCAACTGCATCGACCCGCAGACCAGCCTCACGTTCTGCGGTGCCACCGGCCAGTGCGGCGGTTTGGCTGGCGGCGATGCCGGAACACCCTGCGGTCCGGGGCTGGTGTGCGCCGGTGGCGTGTGCGGGGTGAGCTGCCCGGGAACGTTGATTCAGTGCGGGGTGAGCTGCATTGACCCCATGAGCAGCCCGCTCTTCTGCGGCGCGACGCCCGGGTGCGGGGCCGGCATGGGCAGCGCGGGAACCCCGTGCGGCATGAACGCCGCGTGCTCCAACGGCGCCTGCTACTCGGTCGCGTTTCCCCAGACCGTGGGTGGAATGCTGAACGGCCTTCAGATCGGCAAGTCGGTGGTGCTGCAATTGAACGGCGCCAACAACATCACGCTCCTGATGGACGGGGCCTTCACCTTCCCGGGGACGTACCTCGGCCCCTACAACGTGACGGTGCTGACCAACCCGGTGGGCGAAGTGTGCTCGGTGAGCGGCGGCTCGGGCGTCGTGGGCAGTGGCCCGGTGAGCTCGGTGATGGTGACCTGCGTTCCGACCGTTACCATCGGCGGCAACCTCACTGGACTTCCGGGCGCGGACTCCATCGTGCTCACCAACAACGGTGGCGACAACCTCACGCGCACCGTGAACGGCGGGTTCACCTTCGCCACGGCGATCTCGGGCGCCTACAACGTGCAGATTCTGACGCAGCCGCTGGGCGCGTTCTGCACCGTCACCAACGGCACGGGTGTGACCGCTGGCTCGAACATCACCAACGTCCAGGTGGTGTGCTTCAAGCCGTTCTATCGCGTGTTCGTCACCAACAACCTGCGCGGTGGCGCGTTCGGCGGCGTGTTCGGCGCCGACGGGCAGTGTCAGAGCTTGGCCACCACGGCGGGGCTCGGCGGCACCTGGCTGGCGTGGATTTCTGACAGCGTGGGCGCCTCACCGGTGGGGCGCTTCGTGCAGGCTCCGACGCCCTACAAGCGCCTCGATGGCGTCACCATCGCCAACGATTGGGCGGACCTCACCGACGGAACCCTCGCCGCGCCCATCAGCGTCGATCAGAACGGCGTGGGCGGCTACGCCGTCGGCGTGTGGACGTCCGTGACGCCGGCTGGTGCGTTCAGCGGCAGCGTGACCTGCGGCGGTTGGAACTCCTTCGTGGCGACCGGCTTGAACGGCGCCTCCAGCAGCACCACCGGCACCTGGACGCAGGCCGGCGGCACGACCTGCGCCAACCCCGGCCTGGCGCTCTACTGCTTCGAGCAGTAGCTGCCACCTTGTCCGTCCGCTAAACGGGACGGCTATGAGAACGGCCTTCGGCCGAGCCCGAATCGTCTGGCTGCTCGCCCTGCTCACGGGGCCGGCGCAGGCGCAGCTCCGGTTTGATGACGACGGCGAGCACGGGTTCGACGCGGGGCCGTGGGGCTACAGCAACGTGCAGCCGAACGTGGTGCAGAGCTTCACGCCCCTGGCCGCGCACCGGGGCGACGGCGGGTACCGGCTGCTCGACAACTACTCAACGGGCGGTAACGGAAGCCAGGGCGGCATCGGCATCGCCTCGTTGCCGAGAGACGCCACCATCTGGTTGCGCGAGTGGGTTCGCATCTCGCCGACCTCGAGCAACGGGAACGCCGTGTTCACCGGAATCGCCGGGCAGGACCTGCGCGTGACGGCGCCCGGCGGAGAGCTGCAGGTGGGCGGCACGGCGGGCGGGCAGTTCTCCATCTTCACCACCAGCGTCAGGCTCGACGGCGGCTGGCACCTGATGGAGCTCTACGTCGAGGGCATCGGGACCGACGCGGGAACCCGGGCCTTGTGGTTCGATGGGGTGCGGGTGGCCCGGGTGGGAAGCCTCGACTTCACGGGCCTTGGCAGCAACCTGCTCCAGATTGGCGAGTGGTGGTCAGACGACCGCCGGTGGACCGGTTCGCTCGACTTCGACGATGTGCGGCTGTCGGTGGAGGCTCCGGCCTCCCGCCTCGCGGTGCGGGAAGTGGGGCGGATTCCGGGGTGCGTGCAGGTGTCGGTGGGCCTCGAAGCGTCGTCGACGCCGGGAACCTTCGTACCGCCGGTGCGAGACGTGCTGGCGCTCGCCACCGTCGACGGCGGCACGCTCCACCCGCCCAGCTCCGGGTGCCTGGGCGCGGGGACGGTCGACGGGGTGATTCTCCTGCGGGCCGGCACCGTGCCCGACGCGTCCTTCTTTGTTCGTGCGGACGCCCCGGGTGATCTTGAGCTGGTGGTTGAGGAGCCCGACTACCTGCCGGCGCGAGAGGTGTTCAGCGGGCTCGTGCCACCTGACGGCGGGGTGAAAGACAGCGGCGTCGGCGATGGGGGCACGGGACCCCGTCGCTACACGGTGGGGTGCGGGTGCCAGGGCGCTTCGCCCGGCTTGTCCCTCTGGGGCCTGTTGCTGCTCGCGCGGCGAACGCGCCGGCGGGGCGCGCATCGCTGACCCGCCGGGGCTCGCGTCGCCCGGTACCGTGATCGAGATCATCGCCCCGGGATGAATCGCCGCGCGTCTGCGCCGGCGCGCGCCGCGCCGACGCAGGACTTGCGGCCCCCATTCCGCGCCTCCCTCGGGAAGCCTTGGAACAAACGTTGCTGGGTCCTGGAATGGAGGACAAAGGCCATGCGAGTCCAGGACATCATGTCGAAGTCGGTCAAGACGGTGGAAGCGGAGACGCCAGTGGCGCTGGCGCGAGAAAAAATGCAGCAAGAACACATTCATCACCTGGTGGTGACCCAGGGGCGCAGCCTCGTCGGCGTGGTGTCGACGCGAGATCTCGAGCGCGCGCCGGAGGTCCGTGGTCAGACCGTGGGAGCGCTGGTCGCAGCGCCTCCCGTGACTGCTGAGGCGAAGATGTACGTCCGCGACGCGGCGAACCTGCTGCGCGGGCGGTCGATCGGCTGCCTCCCGGTCGTGCAGGGGGGGAAAGTGGTGGGCATCGTCACCATGGCTGACTTGATGCACCTGATGCATCAGGGGGCCACCTCCATCATGGCGGGGCGGGTGGACCATCAGCCGCACCACCGGGTCGGGCGTCGGCCCAACCGCAGCTCCACGCGCATGTAAGCCCTCGGGTTTTCGCCGCAACAGACGGCGGCGCGTGTCGTGTCGGCCGCGTCACGCTCGGGTGGGGCGCCTTGACGCCGGCGCGGCTTGGCACCAGTGTGGTTCTCCCGATGTCCACGCGGCGCACCACCACACAACTCGCCGGGCTCCTGCTGTCAGGGCTGGTGCTCTCGGGCCAGGCTGCGACGTTCGCTCACCTCGCCCTGGTGCGGCACGTGACCTGCGCGGAGCACGGTGAGCTCGTTCACGCCAGCGACGAATCGGTCCGTCGTCCGCCTACGCAGGCCGGCGCGACAGTGGACGCCTTCGCGTCGACGGTGGACCACCACCGCCACGATCACTGTCTGGTGTGCATCTTCCGGCGCGAGACTTCGTCCGGTCTGGTGCCGGTGCTGCAATCTGCTGGCCTCTGGCGGGGCGTGGAATCGGCCGCTGCGGCGAGGCCGGCGGTCGTCGGCGCCGCCGTGGCGCGCTATCGACTCGCGCCGAAGACGTCGCCACCGGCGTAGCTCCGAACCCGTTCGCGTCGTTCGAGCGTCCGCGGCCCCGCCTGGGGTGCGGCGGCCCCTCGCCACTCGTCGTCTCTCGGAGCGTTCCTTTGGGCTACCGCCCCCTGTTGCTTGTCGCCGTGTGTCTCAACGTTCAGCTCTCGAGTGCCCTCGCCGGCGACGCCGACGCCGGCGCGGACACCGCGGCCGACCAGAAGCTGCTGCAGGAGATCGAGGCGGCCGTTCCGGCGGCGGCGCCAGAGCCGGCCGCGGGGCTGCCCGCGAGGGCCGGCAACGCACTCACCAATCTGTTCAACCCAGCGTTGTCGGCCAATGGCCTGATTCTGGCCACGCTCGCGTCGCCTCCCGCCGGAGAGGCGCGGGTCCGAGGCGATCTCGAGCTGCAGGAGCTGGAGCTACAGCTCACCGCCAACGTGGACCCGTATTTCTCGGCGAATCTGATTCTGGCGCTCCCCAGCGGCGGCAGTGTCGAAGTGGAGGAGGGGTACCTGACCGCCACCCCTCAGCCCGCCGGCATCGGGTTTCGCGCGGGGAAGATCAAGCTGCCCTTTGGCCGCGAAAATCCGCTGCACACCCACGCGCTGCCGTTCGTGGAGAAGTCTCTCATCGGCACGGCGCTCTTCGGCGACGAAGGGTTGAACCAGGTCGCGGTCGAAGCCAGCGTGCTGCTGCCCGTGCCCTGGTACTCCGCGCTCGTCGTGGCCGGCCTCGACGGTCGACACCAACGCCTCCTCGGCCAGCCGGCCGACGGGGCGCTGGCCGGCGTCGCCGCCACCCGGAACGTGTTCGACCTCTGGGACGACGCCACGCTCGAAGCCGGGCTGTCCTACGCCGCGGGCATGGGAACCGACCGGGAGATTGCCCAGGCCGTGGGCGGGCAGCTCACCTTCAAGTGGCGGCCCGCGCGAGATGCCGCGAATTCCTCGGCGGTGCTGACGGTGGAGGCGATGGGCGGGCGCCAACCGCTCGCGGCCTACGACGTGGCCACCGAGGTTCCAACGCCGCACGACCCCATCGGGCTGTACGCCTTCGCGCAGTGGCAGTTGACGAAGGGCTGGTACGTGGGCGCGCGCTACGAATACCTGACTGATCGCATCGTCCAGAACGAGGTGACCATGCGCCAGTCGGCCATCGTGGTGTTCGCTCCGACCGAGTTCTCAGCCTTCCGATTGCAGGGCAGCGTCACCGAACTTCCCGGCGTCGCGATGCCGGTGCTGGAAGCATTTCTTCAGGCCAACTTCACCATCGGCGCGCACCCCGCGCACAGCTACTAGAGGCCCAGATGCCTACTCGAGTTCTCTTCGCCGTCGTCTCGTTGCTGCTGCCGCTGCCCTCGCTGGCCACGGTCAAGGTGGTCACCACCACCCAGGACCCCGCCGCCATCACCCGCGCCATCGGCGGCGATCGGGTCGAGGTGAAGGCGCTCGCTCGGGGGTTTCAGGACCCGCACTTTCTCGACCCCAAGCCGACCTTCATGATCGACCTGCGAAACGCCGACCTGGTGGAGTTCATCGGGCTGGACCTGGAGGCGGGCTACTTGAACCAGCTCATCGCCGGCTCGCACAACGACAAGCTGCGCACAGGTGAGCTGGGGTCGTTGGACCTGTCGCACCTGGTGACGCCGATGGAGGTGGTGGCTTCGGCCGACCGGTCACAGGGAGACATTCACCCGGCGGGCAACCCGCACTACTGGCTGGACCCGGAGAACGGCCGCTTGATGGCGCGGGGAATCGCCGCGCGCCTGACGAAGCTGGACCCGGCGGGGCAGGCGACCTACGCCGCCAACCTGGCCGCGTTCGAGAAACAACTGACCGAGAAAGAAGCCCGCTGGTCGGCGGCGATGGCGAGGCTCAAGGGCGCGCCCATCATCACCTTTCACAAATCGTGGCCCTACTTCGCGCGCCGCTACGAGCTGGAGGTGGTGGCGTTCGTCGAGCCCAAGCCGGGCATTCAGCCCACGCCGCAACACACCCTGGAGCTGATTCGCCTGGCCCAGAGCAAAGGCGTGAAGCTGATCTTGATGGAGAACTTCTACGACGAGCGGTACCCCAGGCTCCTCGAATCCAAGAGCGAGGCGCGGCTGGCCATGGTCCCGAACTCGGTCGGGGGCATCGAGGGGGTCAAGACGTACTTCGACCTGTTCGACGGCATCGTCAAGGCCACGGCGGGCGCCAAACCGTGAGCCTGGAACTGCAGATTCTGCTCCCGGCCCTGCTGGCCTGCCTGGTGCTGACGGGGTTCCTTTCGTACCTCGGCATGCACGTGCTCGCGCGCGGCGTCATCTTCGTCGACATCGCGCTGGCCCAGATCGCCGCCCTCGGGACCGCGGTCGCATCGGCGCGAGGGGTCGAGCCGCACACGCCCGAGTCCTACGTCTGGTCGCTCGGGTTTACGTTTGGCGGCGCGGCGCTCTTCGCGCTGACCCGAGGGCTGCGCCGGCGCGTGCCCCAGGAGGCGTTCATCGGCATCACCTACGCGGTCGCCGCGGCCACCGCGATTCTGGTGGCCAGCTTCCTTCCGCACGGTGACGAGGAGATCAAGGAGATCCTGGTCGGCTCGCTCTTGACGGTGAGCCTCCGCGAGGTCGGCGTCACCGCGGCCATCTTCGCGGTGCTGGGCGTCTTCCATTTCGTCCTGCGGAAGAAGTTCCTCCAACTGTCCTTCGAGCACGATCCGGAGTGCGCCGATGACTCGTGGCGGGAGATCGCGTGGGACCTGGCGTTCTACATGTCGTTCGGGGTGGTGATTGCCAGCAGCGTGCAGATGGCGGGCGTGCTGCTCGTGTTCTCCTTTCTCATCGTGCCCGCCGTGTTCTCCGCGCTCTTCACCCAGAACCTGCTGCTGCGCCTGTTCATCGGCTGGGGGCTGGGCGTGTTGGTCTCGGCCAGTGGCCTGTTCGCATCGTTCAAGTTCGACCTGCCCACCGGGGCGGCGGTGGTGGTCACGTTCGGCGTGGCGCTCCTCCTCGGCGCGGTGGCGCGCGCGATCTTGAACGTTCGGGAGAAGCAGGCCGCGCCGGCCAACGCGCCCGCGCCCCGCACCTGAAGGTCCCCACGCCAATAGAAATTTTCGCTGCACCCACGGCGCCTACCCATAGACTGCGCCCATGAAGATTCTGATTCTGGGAGCCACCGGGGGGACCGGGAAGCACCTGGTGACGCAGGCGCTGGCGGCCGGGCACACCGTGACCGCGCTGGTTCGAAACCCCGAAGCCGCGGGGCTGTCGGGCAGCGGCTTGAAGCTGGTCAAGGGACTCGCCACCAACGCGGCCGACGTGGCGGCGGCGGTCGCCGGGCAAGACGCGGTCTTGAGCGCGCTGGGCCCACGGACCAAGACCGATCCCGTGTGCCCGGAGGCGGCGCAGGCCACGGTGGCGGCCATGAAACAGCACGGGGTGAAGCGCGTGATCTGGATCTCCGCAGGAGGGGTGGGCGACAGCGAGCCTCAGTTCCGCGCGGCCTCGTTCATCTTCGCCGCGGTGATCATGCCCCTGGTGTTCAAGAAGCCCTACGCCAACCACCTGCGGGCGGAAGAGGTGCTCCGCGCTTCAGGGCTGGAGTTCACCATTCCGCGCCCGGTGCAGCTGGTCGACGCGGGGGCCACCGGCAAGGCGGTCGCGGTGCCCATTGGCTCTGGGAGGGTGACCAAGCTCAAGGTCGCGCGGAGCGATCTCGCCGCGTGGATGCTGAGCGAACTGCAGAGCCCGAAGTTCGTGGGGCAACTCCCGATCATCGAAGGGTAGGCCCGAGCGGACGTTGCGCATCGCGGTGACGCCCGGTTCGGAGTAGACGGTAGTCATGCCCGACCAATTTCCCGTGACAGTGGCAGTGACGCGACCCGACGGCACCCGCGAGCAGGTTCGCGTGGGGACCGCGACTCGAACGACCGATGGGTTCTCGCTCGAGCTGGGGCAGCTTTCGATCGGCGGCCAGCCGGTCGTTGCGTCCAGCGGCGGGGCGCGAGCGAGCGGCGGGGCAGGGGGCGGGGCGGTGTTCCCGCCCTACGGCAAGAGCAAAGGCCAGCCGGTGCGCGGCGCGTCGACGCAGGACCTCGAGTACTACGCCAACGGCTGCCGACGGACGTTGAACGACCCCAGCAAGTCGCGGTGGCACGACAAAGAGCGCGTGCTCCTGGCGGCGATTGAGGCCGAGCTGGCGCGACAGGGCGGAGACGAAGACGGCCCGCCCGCGCACGGCGATGAGGACGCGCCGCCCGACTCGATGACCTGACCCCTCACGCGCTTCAAGCGACGTTCGCGGCCTTGCGCTCCTTCCGCCAACACATCGTCGACCTCGTGGCCCGCCGCCAGGCGGCGAGGCCGTTGGTGGGCGGCATCGTGCTCAAAGATCCTGAGGGCCTGCTGGTGTTCGGCGACGTGCCGGCCCGGTACCGCACGCTGGACCCGATTCGCCCGAAGGACCGCACGATCGAATCTCACCCCGGCATGGACGACATTCTCCCGGTGGTGCGCGTGCACTCCCCGCGGTTCTGGACCCGGCTCGTCACGCAGCGAAACCTGGGCCTGGGGGAGGCGTACCTCGACGGCGACTTCTCCATGGAGAACGGCTCGGTGTGGCACCTGGTCGGGTTCTTCATTCGGAACGACTTCGACGAGCAGATTCGCGTCTCGCTGCGCGAGCGCCTGCGCCTGTTCTGGATGTACGCCAAGTGGCGTTGGGAGGAGAGCCAGAACGCGCACATCGCCGACCACTACGACATGGGCGACGACGTGATGAACCCCATGCTGGGGCGGACGGGCGTCTATTCCTGCGGCTACGTGCTGCATGAAGGCGATTCGTTGGACCGCCTCCAGGAGAACAAGCTGAACCTCATCTTCTCCAAGCTGCGCCTCAAGCCAGGCGAGCACGTGCTCGACACCGGGTGCGGGAACGGCGGGGCGCTGGTGCACGCCGCGCAGGCCTTCGGGGTGACCGGCGAGGGGTTCAACAACAGCTACAACATGGTGCGCCTGGCGCGCGAGAACGTCGCCCGCAACGGGCTGTCCGACAAGCTGAAGATCTCACTCGACGACTTCGGGGCGCTGGAGAAGTACCCGGACAACACCTTCGACGCCATCTACGAGACCGGCGTGTGGGAACACCTCGCGTACGAGGACTACCGCTACGTGATGTCCCAGTGTCACCGAATTCTCAAACCCAACGGGCGGTTGTTGATTCACTCCATGGGGGACATTCGCCACCGGCACGTCCGCGACGAATACATTCAGAAGTACATCTTCCGCGACTCGAACCAGATCATCTTGAGCAAGCTGCTCCTCGAAGCCGAGCGCCTCAAGTTCCTCCCGGGCGACATCGAGAACCTGGTCCGCCACTACCACTACACGTTGTGGTGGTGGCACAAGAACCTGGTCGACGCCTCGGCTCAGATCAACGACAAGCACAAGCTGCGCGTGCAGGAATACTTTCTGCAGTGCTGCATTGCGCAGTCGCGATACGCAGCGGGGGCCGTGTACCACGTGCTCCTCTACAAGAACCGGCACGAGTTCACCCAGTTGCACCGCGTGACCAAGGACAACATGCAGCGACCGCCGCTCCTCATGAGATCGAACGCCGAGAACGAGGTCGCGCTCACCGGCCCGCAGGTGCGACCCGAGAAGTTTGACGAGCGGGTCTACCGCCGGCCGTCGCTCGCGCGGCGCCTCTCGCGGTTGGCCTCACTCCTCTTCAGGTTCTACCATTGAGCGTGTCCGGGACGACCGCGATGCCGCGGCACGAACCGGCGGCGGTGGCGGCAGACGCCCCGCACGCCATTCCCATTCGCCGGCCCGGGTTCGACTTTTCGAAGATGTCGCGGCACTGGTTCGACGGCGACGCGTATTCGACGCACATCATGAACGCCTTCTCGCTCACCTTGCCGCTGGGGGAGCGCTTCTTCATCGAGTCTGTTCGCCAGCATCTGGACGCCATCAAGTCGCCTGCGCTCCGGACCGATGTGAGCCACTTCTTCGCCCAGGAGTCGATGCACGGCCAGCTGCACGAAGGCCTCAATGAGTGGATTCGCGCTCAGGGCTTCGTCACCCGGGAGATTGAGGCCGACGCGCAGGCGCGCCTCGACAACCTGCGGGCGAAGTTTTCCCCCAAAATCCAGCTCGCCATCACCATGGCCTGGGAGCACTTCACCGCCATCCTGTCTGACTACGTGCTGGGGAATGCCCCGCTGCGCGAGAGCTGGGAGCGGGGCGCGAGAGATTTGTGGGAGTGGCACGCGCTGGAGGAAATGGAGCACCGGGCGGTGCCGTTCGACGTGTACCGCGAGGCGGGCGGGGGCTACTTCATTCGCGCCATCACCATGCTCTTCGTCACGGTGAAGTACATTCCCACCATTGCCCGCTATCGAGACCAGCTGTTGGCGCAGGAGCCGGTGGCGATCTCCGAGGAGCAGCGGCGGGCCGGTTCACGGCGGTTCTGGATTTCTCCCGGGTACCTCCGCCGCGTCTTTCCGGCGTGGCTGGCGTACTTCCGGCCGGGCTTTCACCCGTCACAGCGGGCGGCCCCCGCCGCGTTCGACGAGGTGCGGCGCCGGTTCGAAGATTCGGTGGTGAGAAGCGACGGGGCGACCTCACGCGCCAAATGAAGTCGGCGGTCGTTTCGCTCTAAGGTGCTCCGCCTGCGATGCACCCGATTCTCCTCCGCCTCACCTTACCGTTGTGGTTGGCGCAAGCGGCCTCGGGCGCGCTCCGCCTGGGACTGGTGGCGCTCGCGGTTCGCGCCGGGTGGAGGTCCGCGCCGCCTGGAGGCAATCGCTGGCGTCGCGCGGTGGAGTTCGGTGTGGCCGCGTTCATCGCTGAAGTGGCGTTGTACTCGCAGGCCATCGACGTGATGCCGATGCCGGCGCCGCGAGACGCCTCCGCGGAGCTGGTCATTCGAAGCTACGGACTGCTGGTCGCGGTGGGCTGCCTGGCGGCCGTGCTCTTCATCGCGTGGTTCCTGCCCCGAAACTTCGAAGCCGCCGAAGCCGGCCGCTTTCGCACGCACTTCGTCGAGCTGATGCTGCTGATCTTCGTAGGCGGGCTGGTCGGCGCGTGGTTGTTGTTCCGCCTGGTCAACTGGCGCGACTATTTGAACGGAAACTGGAAGGCGATCTTCAACTCCGGCGGGCTCGTCTACTACGGGGCCTCGCTGGCCAGTTGGGCGGTCACGTTCTGGTTTGTGCGGCGGCATCAGATTTCGATCTGGCGCACGGCCGACCTGGGCTTCATCACCTCGCTGGGGCAGGGGATCGGGCGGCTGGCGTGCTTCGCGGCGGGGTGTTGCTGGGGCAAGTTCGTTCCGCCCACCTTCCCCCTGGCGGTGAATTTCCCCGGACCCGCGGCGCCGGTCCCGGGGGGCTCCGCGATCGACACCACGTCGGTGGTCTTCTATTCGCAGCGCACCGATCAACGGTGGATTGCGGAGGCGACGGGCGAAGTCACGGCCCACGCCGCGCCCGGCCTGGCCCGGGTGAGCGACTGGGCGCTCGCGCACGGCCATTCGCTCCCGGTTCACCCGGTGCAACTGTACGAAGCCGCGGCGCAGCTGGTTCTCTTCTGCCTCATCTGGGCGATTCACCGCCGGCGCAAGTTCGACGGGCAGATGTTCGGGCTCTGGGCCATGGGGTACGCGACCGTGCGCGGAACCGTCGAACTGTGGCGAGGCGACCTGGAACGGGGCACCATCCACGGCCTGGTGAACGCGATTCCGGCTGAGGCCTGGTACAACATTTCGACCAGCCAGCTCATCTCTGCGGGCGCGTTCGCGGTGGGAGCGGCCGTCGTGCTCTATCGCTACAACGCTTCTCGTTCTCACTCTCGTGTGGAGGTCGCGCCGTGAGTTTTCGCCAGAAGACCATCGACATGGTGGAGCGCCGTAGCGCCGAAGGGCCGCTGGTGGGCGGGATCGTGCTCAAAGACGCCGAGGGGCTCCTCGTCTTCGGGGCCGTGCCCGAGCCCCTGCGAACGATGGATCCGATTCCACCGGAGCGCCGTGCCGTGGAGGACCGCCCGGCGATGGACGACATCATCCCCGTGGTGCGCATTCACAACCAGCGCTTCTGGGCCCGCATCATGACCCAGAAGAACCTGGGGCTGGGCGAGGCCTACATCGACGACGACTTCTCGATGGAGAACGGGTCGGTCTGGCATCTGATCGCCTTCTTCATCCGCAACGACCTCGACCACGTGCTCACGGTGGGCGCCTGGGAGAAGCTGAAGCTCTTCTGGATGTACACGAAGTGGCGTTGGAGCGAGAGCGAGAACGCGCACATCGCCGACCACTACGACATGGGCGACGACGTGATGAACCCCATGCTGGGGCGCACGGGCGTCTACTCCTGCGGGTACGTGATCAACGAGAAGGACGAGCTCGATCAACTCCAGGAGAACAAGCTCAACCTCATCTTCTCCAAGCTCCGACTCCAACCCGGCGAGCACGTGCTCGACACCGGCTGCGGGAACGGCGGGGCGCTGGTCCACGCCGCGCAGGCGTACGGGGTGACGGGGGAGGGGTTCAACAACAGCTACAACATGGTGCGCCTGTCTCGAGAGAACGTGGCGCGCAACGGCCTGTCCGACAAGTTGAAGATCTCGCTCGATGACTTCGGCGCGCTCGAGAAGTACCCGGCCAACACCTTCGATGCCATCTACGAAACCGGGGTGTGGGAGCACCTGCAATACGAGGACTACCGGTACGTGATGTACCACTGCCACCGCATCTTGAAGCCCAACGGGCGAATCCTGATTCACTCCATGGGGGACATTCGCCACCGCCACCTGCGGGACGAGTACATTCAGAAGTACATCTTCCGGGACTCCAACCAGATCATCCTGAGCAAGATTCTGGTCGAGGCCGAGCGGCTGAAGATGCTGCCTGGCGACGTGGAGAACCTGGGCCGGCACTACTACTGGACCCTCTGGTACTGGCACCGCAACCTGATGGCGGCGGCGGACAGCATTCAGGACAAGCACAAGCTCAAGGTGCAGGCCTATTTCCTTCAGTGCGGCATGGCCCAGTCCCGCTTCGCGGCCGGCGCCGTCTACCACGTGCTCCTCTACAAGAACCGGCACGAGTTCCGGCAGCTCCACCGCATCACCAAAGACAACATGCAGCGGCCGCCGCTCAAGATGCGCTCCAACGCCGAGAACCCGGTGGTGATCACTGGCCCCGCGGCGAAGCCGGAGAAGTTCGACGAGCCCGTCTACCACCCGCCCTCGCTCAGCCGCCGCGTCTCACGGCTGGGCTCACTGCTGTTCCGCTTCTACCATTGAGCCCCGCGAGCCCACCGCGCACACCGCGCGAGATTCCGGTGCGTCGGCCCACCTTCGATTTCTCGAACGTCTCGCCGCACTGGTTTGACGGCGACGCGTTCTCCAGCCACGTGATGCACGCGTTCTCGGTCACGTTTCCAGACGGGGAGCGGTTCTTCATCGAGTCCGTGCGGAAGCACCTGCCGCTGATCAAGGACGCGGCGCTGCGCGATGAGGTGACGCGCTTCTTCGCCCAGGAGGCGTTGCACGGCGAACTGCACGAGGGGCTGAACGACCGCCTCCGCGCCGTTGGCTTCGACACGGCTGCGATCGAAGAAGACGCCCGGGCGCGTCTCCAACGCCTTCAGGAGAAGTGGTCACCCAGGACGCAGCTGGCCATCACGCTCGCGTGGGAGCACTTCACGGCCATCTTGTCGGAGTACCTCTTCCGCGACGCCGCCCTTCGGGAGAGCTGGGCGCCGGTCGCCCGCGAGCTGTGGGAGTGGCACGCCATCGAAGAGACGGAGCACAAGTCGGTGCCGTTCGACGTCTACCAGGCCGCGGGTGGCGGGTATTTCCTCCGCTGCGTCTCGCTCCTCATGACCACCGCCAAGTACCTGCCGACGATCGCGCGCTATCAGGCGCACCTGCTGCGGCAGGAACCTACGCCGCCCGACCGGCGCATGATGTTGAAGGGCGCGTGGCGGTGGTTGGTGTGGCCGGGGTATCTGCGCCGCATTTTCCCCGCGTGGCTTGACTACCTGCGGCCGGGCTACCACCCCTCGCAGCGGAAGCTGCCGCCTGACTTCGAGGTGCTGAAGGCCAGATTCGCCTACGCCGTGGTCCGCGGGGCCGAGGGAACCAGTCGTTCCGCCTGACCGCCGTCGCGTTTCGCCCTAGGCTCGGCGACCTCGATGCACCGGATCCTGCTTCACCTCACGTTGCCCCTGTTCACGGCGCACGCGCTCGCCTGGGTGATTCGCCTGGCGCTGGTGGGGGCCGCGGCGCGGTACGGCTGGACGACCGCGGCCGACGGGACGAGTCGGGTGGGGCGGGCGGTTCGCTTCGCGCTGGTGGCGGCTGCCGCCATCGTCGCCATGTTCAGCCAGACAGTCGAAGTCTCGGAGTTGCTTCCGCCCAACGACGGTCAAGCCGATTTCATCGTGCACACCTACGGGCTGTTGATTGACCTCGGGTTTCTCACCGCGGCGTTCGTCACCGCCTGGTTCATTCCAAAGAACTGGCCTCAGCCCGAGGCGTCCCGCATTTCGCAGATCTGGGTGGAGCTGGTGCTCTACATCTTCGTGGCGGGGGCGGCCGGGGCGTGGCTGCTGTTCCGCATCGTCAACTGGCGCGAGTACGTGAGCGATCCGGTGAAGTTCATCACCGCGCCGGCGGGCATGGTCTACTACGGCTCCGCCATCGGCGGCTGGGCGGTGACCATCTGGTTTCTCCGTCGGCGCCGCATCGGTTTCTGGCGTGCGGCGGACATGGGGTTCATCGGTTCCCTCGGGCAGGCCATTGGCCGCCTGGCGTGCTTCTCGGCTGGCTGCTGTTGGGGAAAAGTGGTGCCGCCGGGTTTTCCACTGGGGGCCACGTTCCCGGGGACGGCGGGAGCCCAGGGGCCACACCCCAACGATCTGATGTCGGTGGTCTTCACCTCGCAGCGCGCGGACCACCGCTGGTTTGTGGAGGCGACCGGAGAGATCGTCGCCGAAGGCACCGCCGGCGCCGTGCGCATCTCCGACTGGGCGCTAGCGCACGGGCACTCGCTCCCCATCCACCCGGTGCAGTTGTACGAGGCGGCGGGGCAGTTTCTGCTCTTCCTCGCCATGTGGGGCGTGCACCGTCGCCGGAAGTTCGAAGGGCAGGTCTTCTCCCTCTGGGTGATGGGCTACGCGGTGGTTCGCGGGTCGGTGGAGGTGGTGCGCGGCGACTTGTGGCGCGGAACGCTTCACGGCCTGTGGAGCCAGGTGCCGGCCGAGGCCTGGTACAACGTGTCCACCAGCCAGCTCATCTCGATCGCGGTCTTCGCCATCGGTGCGTTTTCGCTCTGGTATCGCTCGCGCGTGGCTCCCTCCGCGCCGCCCGCGGAGCCGCCCGCCGACGCCGGGTCTCTGCCGGTCAATTCTTCGACCTGACCGACGGGGTCGGTGTGTATCGCACCTGGAACTTCGTTCAGACCGCACGCGCTTGTTTCCCCACGTGCGAGGTGTGCGAGACTCTCGAGGTCCGGATCAGTCGCCCCCCTGATCAAAAGAGAGCGCGTTTCATGGCTGGTCAAGCACAGTCGAGCTACCGTTCCGCTGTTCCGGTGTACCCGTGAAGAGGCCCATGAAAAAACAACTCGCTGCGCTTGCTGCGTTGACGCTGGGCTTCGGCCTCGCGACGTCAGCCACCGCCGAAACGTTCACGCTCTTAAAAGACATCAACACCACCAGCGGGACGGCGCCGAGCACGCCAGCGAACTTCATCGCTGCGTACGGCCGCTCGTATTTCACCGCCGATGACGGCGCCAGCGGGCGCGAGCTGTGGTGCACTGACGGCACGACGGCGGGCACCTACCGGGTCAATGACTTGAACACCGGCGCGGGGTCTTCCTCTCCGACCCTGGGGGCCTACTTCGGCGGTCGCATGTACTTCGGCGCCACCACGCCGGCGACAGGTGAAGAGCTCTTCTCCACCGACGGGACCGACGCGGGCACTGTCTTGGCGGTCGACACCGTGGCGGGCGCCACGGGGGCGGTGCAGAACAACTTCACTGCGGGCGGCAGCTACCTGTTCTGGCAGGCGGGCGGCTCATTGTGGTTCACCGACGGCGGCGGGTACGCCGGCCCCATCGACTCCGGGTTCTTGAACCCCATCGTCGCGGGCTCGCAGGTGTTCTTCAACACGGCCGCGGGCGACGCCGGCAACACGCGGTCAATTTCGACCGCGACGGGCGTGATGTACCCCGTGTCCAGTGTTCCGGCGGACTGCGTGCTTGGTACGGGCGGTTCGTGCGACTGCACCACCCAGTACGCGGGCTGTGACGCGCCGGTGTGCAGCTGCGGCTGCGGGCCCAGTCACTGCGCGGTGTGCCCGGGGCTGATCACCTCCTTCGAGCCCACCTTCAGCAGCGCGGCCGTGCTCAACACCCGGGCGGCGTTCTCCCGACCGGACAAGTTCTGGTTCAGCGACGGCACCACCTCGCAGAACATGACCTCGCTGGCCGGAGCGACCAACCTCGCGTCCACCGGCTCGAAGGTGTTCATGGCGCTCAACGCGGGCGGCGTGGGCGAAGAACTCTGGGTGACCGACGGCACCGACGCCGGCAGCGTGCTGGTGAAAGACATCGCCGCCGGCGCGACTTCGAGCTCGCCGCGGCAGATCACCGCGGCCGGGAACATCGTCTATTTCTTCGTCACCAACGGTTCGCTCCCCGCGGTGGCGCTGTGGAAGTCCGACGGCACCGCCATCGGCACGGTTCAGGTCGCCACCTTCGCGTCCGAGGTCGTGCCGGCGGGCTTCATCACCACCCACGGGTTCACCTATTTCATCGCCGACGACGGCGTGCACGGCGCGGAGCTGTGGGCGACCGACGGCACCGCGGCTGGAACGGCGATGGTGACCGACTTCGTGGCGGGGGCGACGGGCGCCGGGCTGACGCCGCCGGTCGAGGTGGACGGAGGCCTGGTGTTTTCGGCCACCCCGGCGTCGGGAAACGTCGAGCCACACGTCATGGGGTTTGACCTCACCGCGCCCAGCGTGACGCCCAATGTCTCCGGCACGGCGGGAAGCGGCGGCTTCTACGTGTCCAACGTCTCCGTCTCGTGGACGATCACCGACAACGAGTCGAGCCCGTGGGTGGTGGCCGGGTGTGACGCCGGCACCGTGTCGACGGATGGCACCTCGGTGTGGAGCTGCACCGCCAAGTCGCACGGCGGCTCCACCACGCAGTCCACGACCGTCAAACGCGACGTGACTGCGCCGGTCATCTCCTGCCCGGCCAACATCTCCAAGCAGGCCACCAGCGCGGCCGGGGCGGTGGCCACGTTCGCCGCCATCACCGCCACCGACAACATCACCGCCTCGCCCACGGTTACAGCCACCGCGGCTTCGGGCTCGACCTTCCCCATCGGCGTGACCACGGTGACCGGAACGGCCACCGACGGCGCGGGTAACACCTCGAGCTGCAGCTTCACCATCACCGTGGCGGACACCACGGCGCCGGTGGTGACGTGCCCGGCCAACATCACCGTGGAGGCCACCGCGCCCGGGCCGTCGAACGCCGTGGTCAACTTCACCACGCCCACCGCGACCGACGCCGTCACCACGCCCATCACGCCCACGGTCTCGGCCACCTCGGGGAGCGCGTTCCCCATCGGGACCACCACTGTGACGGCGACCGCGACCGACGCGGCCGGCAATACCGGCAGCTGCTCGTTCAACATCGTCGTGCAGGACACGACGGCGCCTGCCATGACCTGCCCCGCCAGTCAGTCGGTGGCGTCGATGGGGCCCACCGGTTCCATCGTCACCTTTACCGCGCCGACCGCGACCGACGCCGTGACCACCAGCCTCACCGTCAACGTCTCCAAGGCCTCCGGGTCGCTCTTCGCCCCGGGCCCCACGGTGGTGACCGCCACGGCGACGGACGGTGCGGGCAACACCGGCACCTGTTCGTTCACCATCACCGTGGTCGACACCACGCCCCCGGTCATCACCTGCCCGGCGAACGTGACCAAGGAGGCCACCAGCGCGGCGGGGGCGAACACGACCTACTCAGCCCCGACCGCGACCGATAACTCGGGGGTCGCGCCGACCATCACCACCTCCAAGGCCTCGGGCACCGTCTTCCCCATGGGAACCACGACGGTCACCGCCACCGCCACGGACGGCTCGTCGAACTCGGCCTCGTGTACCTTCACCGTCACCGTTCAGGACACCACCGGCCCCACCATCACCTGTCCGGCCAACGTGGTGAAAGAAGCGACGGGCGCCTCGGGTGCCACGGCGACCTACGCGCTGCCCACGGCGACCGACGCGGTCACCGCCAGCCCGACCGTGACCGTCTCCATCGCCTCGGGGTCCCTGTTCGCCATGGGCCCCACCACGGTGACCGGGACCGCCACCGACGCGCTGGGAAATTCCTCCAGCTGCACCTTCACGGTCACCGTGTCCGACACCACGGCGCCGAGCTTGAGCTGCCCGGCCAACATCACGGTGGAGGCGACCGCGCCGAGTCCCTCGAACGCGGTCGTCACCTTCGCCACGCCGACCGCCACAGACGCGGTGAGCTCGTCGCTCACGGTCACGCTCAGCAAGGCGTCGGGCTCGGCGTTCCCGCTCGGCACCACGACGGTGACGGGTTCGGCGACGGACGGCGCCGGCAACACCGGGAGCTGCAGCTTCACGGTCAACGTGCAGGACACCACCGCGCCCGTGGTGACGTGCCCCGCCAATCAGTCGGTGTCTGCGACGGGCCCGACCGGCGCCACGGTGACGTACTCCGCGCCGACCGCCACTGACGCAGTGACGACCAG
Source organism: uncultured Myxococcaceae bacterium (assembly GCA_964522795.1). Taxonomy (GTDB): domain Bacteria; phylum Myxococcota; class Myxococcia; order Myxococcales; family Myxococcaceae; genus CAZFXD01. Next base: position 4,103 of record CAZFXD010000020.1, on the reverse strand, counting down.
CCCGACGGTGACAGTGTCGAAAGCCTCGGGGACGACGTTCGCGTTGGGCGCGACGGTGGTGACGGCCTCGGCCGCTGACGCGTCGGGCAACACCGGGTCCTGCACCTTCACTGTGACGGTCGCCGACACGACCGCGCCGGTGCTGACGTGCCCGGCCAACCTGACCGTGCAAGCCACCAGCGCCGCCGGAGCCACGGTGACCTACAGCGCGCCGACCGCGACCGACAACGTGACGGCCAGCCCGACCATCACCACCTCCAAGGCCTCGGGGACGACCTTCGTCCTTGGGACGACGACGGTGACTGCGACGGCGACCGACGCGGCCGCGAACTCCTCCTCGTGCACCTTCACCGTGACGGTGCAGGACACCACGGCCCCGGCCATCACCTGCCCGGCGAACGTGACCAAAGAAGCGACCGGCCCCACCGGTGCGACGGCCACCTTCGCGCTGCCGACGGCGACCGACGCGGTCACCGCCAGCCCCACCGTGACGGTCTCCATCGCCTCTGGGTCGACCTTCGCCCTGGGGCAGACGACGATTACCGGCACGGCGACCGACGCGGCCGGGAACAGCGCGACCTGCACCTTTAAAGTCACGGTGCAAGACACCACCGCCCCGGCGCTGACGTGCCCAGCCAACATCACGACTGAAGCGACGGCCCCCGGGCCGGCCAACGCGGTGGTGACGTACGCGACGCCGTCGGTGACGGACGCGGTCTCCTCGGGGCTGACCGTGACGCTCTCCAAGGCGTCGGGTTCGGCGTTCCCGCTCGGCACCACCACGGTGTCGGCATTTGCCACGGACGGCGCGGGGAACATCGGCACCTGCACCTTCACGGTGAAGGTGGAGGACACCACCAAGCCGGCCATCACCTGCGCCAATCAGAACCTGGAGGCCACCCGGGCGTCCGGGGCCGACGCGGCCTTCGCGCTGCCCACCGCCACCGACGCGGTGACGACCTCTCCCACGGTGACCGTGACTCCGGCGCTCGGCACTGCGCTTCCCTTCGGGCCCACCACGGTGACGGGCACGGCGACGGATGCCGCGGGGAACTCGGCCTCGTGCACCTTCGTGGTGACCGTGAAAGACACCACGCCGCCGGCGTTGACCTGCCCGCCGTTCAAGTCCGTGCCGGCTGACGACATGAACGGCTCCATCGTCACCTTCAACCCGCCGACGGCCACCGACGCGGTGACCGCCAGCCCGACCATCACGGTCTCTCAGGCGTCGGGGACGCTGTTCCCCATCGCCAGCACCACGGTCACTGCCACGGCGACGGATGGCGCCGGCAACACCTCGACCTGCACGTTCAAGATCACGGTGGGTGGCGACATCATTCCGCCTGTCATCACCTGCCCCGCGAACCAGATGGCCGAGGCCACGAGCCCGGTGGGGGCGGCAGTGAACTTCCCCGCGCCCGTCGCGACCGACAATCTCACGCCGAGCCCGGCCATCACCTACTCAGCCAACCCGGGCTCCACCTTCGCGCTCGGCACCACCACGGTGACCGCTACCGCGACCGACGAGGTGGGCAACAACGTGTCGTGCACGTTCAACGTGACGGTGGTGGACACCACGCCGCCAGTCATCACCTGCCCGTCCGACATTCACGCCACCACCACGGTGTCCTCCGGCACCAACGTCTCGTTCAACGTGACGGCGATTGACCTCGTGACGCCCCTTCCCACCGTCTCCACGGTGCCGAGCTCAGGCTCGCTGTTCCCCGTTGGGAGCAGCACGGTCGACGCGGTGGCGATCGACGCCAACTCCAACAGCGCCACCTGCTCGTTCATGGTCTTTGTGGCGCTGGACGTGCCGGTTCCCGACGCGGGGATGGACGCCGGGGTCGATGCGGGCATGGTCGACGCTGGCCTGGCCGACGCCGGCGACGATGCGGGGGTCGACGCGGGCGTGGAGGACGCCGGGGTCGATGCCGGAACCTCGACCGACGCCGGCGCGGAGATGGCCGATGCCGGCAGCGACGCCGGCCCCGTCCCGGTGGACTCGGGCGCGACGACCGACGCGGGTACCGTGACGCCCCCGCCGCTCAGCTTCGTCGGGTGTGGCTGTGGCTCAAGCGACCAGGGCATCATCGTCGCCCTGGGCGCGCTGATCTTCGCGCTCCGCCGCCGTCGCCTCGCCTAGGCCTCCGCCGTCGCCGCTCGAACAGCGGCGTTGATCGCCGGGGTTGACGGGTCAGGGTGGAGCGGACACCATCGCCCGCCATGGCCACCGCGCACGAGTTCGATTTCGTCATTGTCGGTTCGGGGTTCGGCGGCTCGGTCTCCGCGCTGCGGCTGGCCGAGAAGGGCTACAAGGTCGCCGTTCTCGAAGCGGGCAAGCGCTACGCGGCGAAGGATTTCCCCAGAACCAACTGGAACGCGACCCGGTTTCTCTGGGCCCCGAAGTTCTTCTGCTACGGGATTCAACGACTCACGTTGCTGCGCGACGTGCTGGTGCTCTCGGGCGCCGGGGTGGGCGGCGGGAGCCTCGTCTACGCCAACACCCTGCCGGTGCCGCCGAAAGAGGTGTTTCACCGGCCCGACTGGCCGCAGGGCCTCGATTGGGAGCAGGCGCTCGCGCCCCACTACAAGACGGCCCAGCGCATGCTCGGCGCCAACACCAACCCCAGGGTGACGCGCTCTGATGAAGTCCTCCGCGAGGTGGCGCAGGAGATGGGCAAGGGCGACTCCTGGCACCCGACCGAGGTGGCGGTCTTCTTCGGACAACCCGGCGTCACCGTGCCCGACCCGTACTTCGGCGGCCAGGGCCCGGAGCGCGCCGGTTGCACCTTCTGCGGCGGCTGCATGGTGGGCTGCCGCCACAACGCGAAGAACACCCTCGACCGCAACTACCTCTACCTGGCGGAAAAGTTGGGGGTCACGGTGGTTCCCGAGACGCAGGTGGACCGGCTGGAGCCCCTCGACGGCGGCGGGTATCGGCTGCACACGTTTCGGACCACCGCGCTGTTCAAGGGTGGGCGCAAGACATGGACGGCCGCCAACGTGGTGCTCTCGGCGGGGGTGCTGGGCACGGTGGACCTGTTGATGCGCTCCAGAGAGCAAGGCACCTTGCCCAATCTTTCTCCCGCGCTCGGCCAGCGCGTGCGCACCAACTCGGAGGCGATCGTGGGAGCCACCGCCCGCTCGGGCGCCGCCGACTTCACCGACGGCGTGGCGATCACCTCCAGCATCTACCCTGACGCCGACACGCACATTGAACCGGTGCGGTACCCGCGAGGGTCCGACGTGATGGGTTTTCTGGCCAAGCCTCTGGTCGACGGCGGCCCCGGGCTGCCTCGCTGGCTGAAGTTCTTCATCACCTGCCTCGTCCACCCCGGTGATTTTCTGCGCTCACTGGTGCCGTTCGGCTGGGCGCGCAAGAGCATCATCCTCCTCGTGATGCAGACGAAGGACAACCACATGACCCTGGTGCGCAAAGCGCGCTGGTGGTGGCCGTTCTCCCGGCGCATCTCGTCGGAGCCGTCGGCGCTGGGGCCCGGGGAGAGCGACCGCCGCAACCCCTCGTACATTCCGATTGCCAACGAGGTCGCGCGAAAAGTCGCGGCCAAGATCGACGGCTGGCCGGCAAGCTCGGTGAACGAAGTCTTCCTCGACATCCCGACCACGGCGCACGTGTTGGGCGGGGCGTCGATTGGCACGGACGCCAGCCGCGCGGTGTGCGACGCCAACCACCGCGTGTTCGGTCACCCGGGGTTGTACGTGGTTGACGGTTCGTCGGTCCCGGTGAACCTGGGCGTCAACCCCAGCCTCACCATCACCGCGATGGCCGAGCACGCCATGTCGCAGATTCCGCCTCGGGCGGCCTGAGCCAGAATCCGGCAAAAAAAGCGGCGCCCGCGGATCTCCTGTGCGTAAATCCGCGCCGGCCGGTGCCCACGCTTTGGGGGTTCACATGTCTCGCTACCTTTCTGCTGCTGTTTGCCTCGTGTTTCTCGCGTTCGTCTCCTGCGCGGAGTCACCTCCCGGCGGCGGCGGCGGTGGCGGCGGGAATGGGGGCGGAGTGGCCGGCGGCTCCGGCGGAACAGGCGGCGGCGGCGGCGGTGGCGGCGGGAATGGGGGCGGAGTGGCCGGCGGCTCCG
>CAZFXD010000019.1:3527-32857 GCA_964522795.1 uncultured Myxococcaceae bacterium | reverse complement strand
TCGGTTCTCTGCGCTGAATTTGATGTGCCGGTGCAGGTCTGCCGGGCGGACACCATGAAGTTCGTGTCGGATCTCGTGCAGAAGAACCTGTTTTCGATTTTGCAGTAGCGAAAGGACCGTGGGGTGATGCCGATGATTTTCAAGAGCTCTTCGCTGGCGCGAGTGTTGGTACTTGGCCTTCTGAGCGTGTTCGCGTCATGCGGAGGCTGCGGTCTGCAACCCCCGAACGAGTGCGGGCTGCACATCACCTTCGAGAGCCCGATTGACCAGGCGACGGTTAGCGCCACGACCGACATCGTCGTTCTGGTGGATAGCAACGGCGCCGCGATCGACCTCTCGGCGGCGGACCTCGGGGTGCGGCTGGACAGCGAGTCGTCGTTCGCGCCGGCCATCGCCGGGGCCCTGGAGAAGGGGAAGGCAACGTTCTCGGCCGTTGCGCTCAAGAACGGCACCAACGTTCTGCGCATCGACGTCAAGCAGAAGGACTCGGCGTGCGTCGCGGACAAGACCATTGTCGTCAACGTGGGCGACACGGGCATTCCGGAAGTTCAGTCCTTCCGGTTCGTCGGCGACACCGGCAACGACAAGATTTTGAATTCGATCGAGCTGCCTGCGGGGAGCAAAGTCTCGGCGGCGCTGCAGATCGCCAACGCGAACCTCGGCATCGTTCGCATCAAAGAGCAGGGCGGTGCGGGCACGCAGTACGGGCAGGCCACCATCAACAATGGGATGGCCACCGTCGAGCTGTCACTGCCGAACCTGGTGGACGCCACGTACAACCTAGTGGCCGAAGTCACCAACGTCAGCGGCAACAAGAACGATCTCAACACCAACATCGCGGCGCGCGTGACGTTGCGGGTGAAGACGTCCGTTCCCACCGTGACACTCACCGCGCCCACGCGCGATGTGGTGGGGCCCGGCGACGACGCAGACCTCACCAAGGCGCTCTTTCAGCTCCACGTGTCCGCCACGGCTGTCGGCTCGGTGGCCTCGATTGAGCTCATCGTGAGCGACACCAGTCAGGCGTTCACCTCGGGTCCCCAGCCCCCGGCCGGGAACAACTCGTTGACGCAAGACTTTGACCTGAAGGCGTCGGGAACGACCCGGTACACCGTGCGGGCCATCGCCAAGGACTCGGCCGGAAACACCGGCTCGGCCGAAACCAGCATCACGGTCGACTTCGACCCACCCAGCATCAACATCACTTCGCCCACCGCTGCCATGGGCACGCAGACCAGCTTCAACGTGCCGCTCAGTGCGACGGTCCAGGGCGCCGACAATCAGTTCGTCTACTTCTTTTCCGACGTCGGCGGGAACCGCCGCCAACTGGGTTCTTTCCGCGTCACCAATGGTGTGGCCAGCGGCACCGGCTCGCTCGTCAACGGCGCCCAGACCATCGTGGCTCAGGTGTCGGATTCGGTCGGCAACTCCTCGAGTGACTCAGAGAACATCACCGTCAGCGCCCCGGGGTGCCCGCTCATCTTCTCCAAGCCGGCGTCGAACCCGGCGGTCCTGACTCCGAAGAACGACGCGAGCCCTGCGACCCCTGACCTCCAGTATCAGCTGGTGGTGACTTCGACGCCTGCGTGCTCCGGCGGCGCGGTGAGCATCACCCGGCCCGGTGTGGCGACCCCGGTCGGCACCGGGACGATTGGCAGCTCGGGCGACTTCACGGCGCAGATTTCGCTGCCCAACGGCGACTACGACTTCACGGCCGTCGTGACTGACCCCGCGAATGCGGCGCGCATGACGACGGTCACGCAGCACATCACCATCAGCCTCTCCACCGTGGCGCTGACCTCGCCGACCGACAACTTCACCCTGCGCGTCGGTCAGGATCAGGACCTCTCGTTGCCGGGCGTTCAGTTTCCGCTCGCGTACCAGCCGCCCGCCCCCACGGGTTCGACGGTGACCATGTGCACCAGCATCAACCTGCTGCCGACCTCGACCCCGTGCCCCGACGGCGAAGGGTTCGTGCTGGCGACCAACGTGGCCCAATCGGTGTTGCAGTTCACCTTCCCCGACGGGACGTATTGGGTGAAGCCGGTGATTGTGACCGGCTCCGCCACGAGCTCGGGCGATAAGACCAACCTGATCGTCGACAGCGTTCGCCCGAAGGTGACCGCCTTCGCGTTCCAGCAGGACTTGAACAACGACCTCAAAGTGAACGCGGCAGAGCAGTCGAGTGGTTCACCGTCCGCGGTGCTGGCGTTCTCCGGCGTGGAAAACGGCATCACGGTCTCAGTGAAGCTTCAGAATACAGCCGTCGTGGTGGGCACCGCCACGGTGACCAACAACGCCGCGGTGGTTCCGCTGAATGGGCTCGGTCTGACCGCGACCACCGAAGCGGACTATCTGCTCTACGCCGACGTGAGTGATGCGGTGGGCAATCCCAATCAGACGGGGGCCGGCTCGACCGCTGACCCGAAGAACGCCGCGGCCTTTACCTCGCTGCGGGTGGACCGGGTGAAGCCGACGACCGTGATTACATCTCCGGTGAAGCCGGTGCTTGGCTCGGCGGACGATGCGATCGCGGGCGGGACGTACCAGCTCCGCGTGGCAGCGCAGACGGCCACCGACGTGAAGACCAACGGCGTGAAGTTCGACCTGGCCGGCGCCGCGACGCAGACCGGCAACGAGACTCCTGCGGCGGGTCTCGTCTCGCACGACTTCGACGTGGCTTCGACCGGCACGCTCTCGTACACCGTCACGGTTCGTTCGACCGACGAGTCTGGCAACGTCGGCGACCCCGTCACGGCATCCATCTCCGTCGACAACGATGCGCCCACCTGCGCCATCACCTCGCCGACCTCGGGCGGGAGCCCGTACTCGGCGTTCACGCAGAACACCTCGGTGACCGTGGGTGGCGCTGAAGGGCAGTTGGTGAAGATCTTCTCCACTCCGGCGGCTTCCAGCGAGGTCCAGGTCGGTGGTTTCAGCGTCACCGGCGGCGTCGCGCAGGGCTCAGTGACCTACCCGGGCGGGGCGCAGACGGTTCGCGCCGAAGTGAAGGACACCGCGGGCAACGTCTGCAACGCCACCCAGAGCATCACCATCACCGCCCCCGGGTGCCCGATTCTCATCACGGCTCCGGCGGTTGATCCCGCCACGCTGAATGCGACGGACGACACGGCCCCTGCGAGCCCCACCACGCTGGAGTATTCGCTGAAGGGCGTCAGCATTGGTTGCCCGAGCAAGACCGTGACGGTGTTTCGCGGGAGCGGTGGTTCGCGCACGACCCTCGGCACTGCGACGACCGACGGTGCAGGCGTGTTCTCGTTCTCTCTCAGCCTGGCCGAGGGGTCGCATCACATTGAAGCCGAGGTGAACAACGGCAGTGCAGTGCTGACGTTCGACGCCGTGGACCTCACGGTCGATCTCACGCCGCCTGGCCTGTCTGCCGTGAGCCCGACGGGCGCGACCTTGTTCTACGTGGCCGCGCAGAACAGCCACTTCGTGGCTCCCGTCGACCCCCAGTACGTCGCGGACGCCGACCCGATGACCGCCGGGGCCCAGTTGACGGTCAGTGGAACGGTCACCGGCGCGGTCGGGGGGACCTTCTCGATTCTCTACGGCGCCTCCACCGTGGCTGGCCCATTGCCTGTCTCCAACCCCACGCAAACGTTCACCGTGCCCATCACCCTGCCGCAGAGCAGCACGGGGAACCTGGTTATTCAGGTGAAGGATGCTGCCGGCAACGCGACCTCACAGACGTCATCGACGACGATCGATGTGGTGGCCCCCGGCGTCCCGACGGTCACCAAGAACGTGGTGGCCGGGCAGGAACGGACGGCGCAGGTCAGCCTCAGTTGGACCATGACGAACGACGACGGGACCGATTCGGCGTCCGGCGGTCACCAGGGCTACGACGTTCGCTGGACGACTCAGGTTGCCGGCGACACCGGCCTTGCCTCGAACGCCGATTACTTCGACCCGGCCAAGATGTTCACCGCGAGCGTGGTGCCCTGGTCGTCCACGCCGGGCGCTGCGCTGGTGGTCAGCGTCCCGCCGCTGTCTCGATACTGGTTCTACGTCCGAGCAAAAGATGAAGTGGGCAACTACTCCGACTTCACGGTCGACGGGGCCCCGCTGGACAACTTCGGCACCACGGCGACCTTCTCCAACCCGCGCCCCGGCGCTCTTGCGACCGATGTGTTTGGTCGCGCGCTGGCAGCGGGGCAGCTCAACACTGACGGCATTGACGACCTCGCCGTCGGGGCGTCGAAGTCGCACAAGGTCTACGTGTATTACGGGCAGGCGAGCCTGGGCACCGTCACGCCACAGGAGGTCTTGCCGCCCGGTGGCCTGGACGGCGGCGACTTCGGCACCGACGTGTCGATTGGAAACGTGGGCGATACGGCCTCTGAAGGAAAGCCGGACCTGCTGGTTGGCGCGCCCGGCGCGGCGTCCGCTGCGGGACGCGCCTTCGTCTTCTTCGGCACCAGTGGCGCGCAAGTGAACGCGTCAGGTGCCCCGGGCACCTACGTCGAATTTCAGGGAAATACGGGGAGCCGCCTCGGACACAGCGCGCGCACTATCGAGGACCTCAACGGTGACGGAAAGCGCGAACTCGTGCTTGGCGCGTGGGCCGAGTCGTCCAACCGTGGACGATTCTATGTGTTCATGAGCCGCCCGGCTGCAGCCTGGATTGCCGGAAGCCCTTGGACCATGGACAAAGCGGACCGGATAATCGATGCGCCCAACCCGCCCAATACGAACGCATTTTTTGGCTTTCATCCGAGAAGCGTCGGAAGCATCGGGGCGCTGGATGGCGGGCTACCAGATTTCACGATTGGCGGCGGCTGGGGCACCGTTAACAAGGCGTTCATCTTTTCAGGAGCGCAGTTTGCCGCTGCCGATGCCGGCGCGGTCTTCACGACCGGCGAAAGTCCAATTCCGAACATGGCGATGCAGACGCTCTCGACAGCGGCGAATCCCACGGCGACGCTCGATGGATTTGGTGTGCGGATCTTGGGCGGTCAGCAGTTGATCGGTACGACGGCGCCAGACATTCTGATCACCTATCCAAACCTTCGTGAAGTTCGCATCTTCGGAGACCGCCTGGAATCCACGGGATTCCCGTCGACCGAGACCATGAAGATTTCAGGCAGCACCGTTCCGTCGTTCGGCACCGACGTGGCGACGATTGACTACAACATGGACGGGAAGTTGGACTTGGTCATCGGGAATGGATCGTCCGCGGGCCAATATCCCCTATGGGTCTTTTTCAACACGGGGCTGAACGGAACTGAGTTCAACACCGACGTCACTCCCTTGAAGGGGAGCGCGAAGGCCAAACTTTCCAGCGCCGGAAGGACAGGACTGTCTGTAGCGGTTGGTGACTTCAACGGTGACGGAAAGCCTGATATCGCCGCGTCTGATGAGCGCGATGGCGCCGGGAAGGTGTTTGTATGGTACTGAAAGCTGACATGTCGAAGCCGACCAAGAAGGTCTACCAGTCCCCGAGCGTGGTTTCTGTTCAGGTAAAGGCCCCCAACCTCCTCTTGATTACATGCCCAGACGGCCAGGCTGAGTGCCCTGCCTTAGGCGCGGGGTGCTTTCCAATCATCGATTGCCCGTAGCGGTCCATGCGTCTGGCGGCGGGGTCGCGGGCGCTCGAACTGGATGAAACGCTCGCCCGCGTGGCGACGCCTCGGTGTGCGTTCCAGAACTTCGTCGTCGATCGCCCGGCCACGCTGTCCGTGGCACTCGGCGATGTGAGCGCCGCGTCAGCGCAGGAATTCGTCACTGCGTTGGGCGCGGTGGGGCGTTGCGTGGAGACCCAGGGGCAGCTGCGCTTTGGGCCGCCGGCCGACATGTACGTGGCTGAGGCAGCGGCCCGAATCGCCTACCAACGTGAAGCCCGAGCGCTGGGCGGCATTCTGGTCCACTCGTCCTCGGTTCACTTCAACGGCCGCGCGGTGATGGCCGTTGGTCAGAGCGGCGCCGGCAAGTCGACGCTGGCCAAGAACCTGATTGAGGCCGGGGGCACGCTGCTCTCAGATGAAATCACGCTCCTGCTCCCCGACGGCACCGTCTACGGCACCCCGTTCCGGTCCAACGTGCAGACGCCGGGTCACCCCGGGCCGGCGCGCATCGGCGTTCTCTGCCTGATTGTGCACGCGCAGGAAGAACGGCTGGAGCCGCTCACTCCCGCTCGGGAAATCTCCAAAATCCTGAGTCAGGTCTATGAGCCGTTCGCCGGAGCGACCGGTGCCACGCGCGAGGCGTTGGCGTGCGTGAGCAGCGTGCTGACGCGCTGCGGGCTCCAAGCGTACCACTGCCGGAACCACCCAGACGCGGGTCACTTCCTCCGTCGCTTGCTGGAAGCACATGGCTGACGCGGCGGATTTCTTCGCGGCCAGCCCGCGCGGCGCTCAACGATGGCTCGACGCCTTCGGGCGCAGCATGATTCCCGTCATTCCGTCGGGGGGGCGCGTGCTGGTCGAACGGTGCGACGAGGCCGCGGTCGTTCCCGGTGACATCGCCATTCTTTCCCGCCGCGACGGGCAGTTGGTTGCGCACCTGGTGGTTGCGACGAACCCGCTCGTCACCAGCTCCTTTCCGGGTGCCGTGGACGGACCTGGCCTGACCGTGCTCGGTCGCGCGCTGGCGTTCGAACGATTGGGAACCTCGGTGCCCCTCACCGGGGTCACGCGCGCCGTGCTCCTCGCGGGGCATCGCGCGCTCAAATCGGCTCCCGGTGTCTGGTTGAGAAGCAGGGTCGGGCAGACCGGGCGCGCCGTGAAGCGGCTGGCCTCGTTCCAGCCGGCCGAGCCGCCACGGGTCCTGGGGCCGGACGATGAGCGGGCGGTTTTCGCCGCGGTGGGGCACGCCGGGGCCGGGAACGCACTGGCCTTGCTCGGGCCTGCGTTGACTCGGCGCGAGGCGGTTGGGGACTTCACCCACGGCCGCGTGGGCGCGGTGGGGTGGGGCACTCCGGATGGGCGGCTCCACTTCGTGGAGTGTGAACCGGTGGGAGCGTTGCGTCGAAGTCGCCTGTGCGCCCTGCTCCTCGTGACCCTGCGCGCGCGGCGCCCGAGCACCGTTTGGAAGGTGCAGTCGGAGCCGATGTGGAATCGCGCGCTCCGCGACGCAGGAGCCGAGGTGGACTCGACCGGCTGTGTGTTGGCCCCAGTGTGATAAGCGAAGCCCCGAAAAAGGAGTGGGTGTGGCGAACGTGGAGAAAGCGCAGCAGGGTTTCTTGACCGCCGATCGGGTGTTTCTCGGGCTGCTGCTCCTGAGTTTTCCTGCGGCGGTGGCGTCGCACTTCTGGTTTCCGGGCACGAACACGTTTGTGTTCTGTGCACTGGCGTTGGTGCCGCTGGCGCGGTTGATGGGCCAGGCAACCGAGGTGATCGCCCACGCCGTAGGCCCGGCGCTCGGAGGGCTGCTCAACGCCAGCTTCGGAAACGCGGCTGAGTTGATCATCGCCATCGCCGGCATTCGAGCGGGCCAGATTGAGGTGGTGAAGGCGTCGCTCACCGGCTCGATTCTGGGAAACATCCTGCTCGTGCTGGGCGCAGCGATTGTGGCCGGTGGTTGGAAGCGGGAATTTCAGACCATCAACCCCACCGCGGCGCTCTCGGGCTCCGCGATGATGTTCCTCGCCTGCACGGCCCTGTTCGTGCCGGACCTCTTTCACCTGTCTCGCGGCGACGCCGGCGTGCCCGCCCTTCAGTCGATCTCGAACGGCATCTCGGTCGTGCTGCTCGTGATGTATGCGGGCTCGCTGCTCTTTGCCCTGAAGACCCACAAGCACCTCTACGCCGCCGAAGGCGAAGGCCAGGAAGAGGAGCTCCCCAGCTGGTCTCCCAAGCGCGCGGTGGTGTACCTGCTGTTGGCCACTGCTGGCGTGGTGGTGGTGGCCGAATTTCTCGTGCACGCGATTGAACCGGTCGTGGCGCAGTTTGGCCTGACGCACACCTTCGTCGGCGTGATCGTCATTGCCATCGTTGGCAATGCGGCTGAACACAGCACCGCCATTCTGGTGGCGATGAAGAACAAGATGGACCTCGCCTTCAACATCGCCTTCGAGTCGTCCAAACAGATCGCGATGTTCGTCGCGCCGGTGCTGGTGCTCTGCTCGGGGGTGCTCGGCCACCCAATGAACCTCGAGTTCTCGCACATGGAAATCGTGGGCGTCGCCGCCGGCGTGGGAGCGGTGACCCTGATCGGATTGGACGGGAAGTCGAACTGGCTCGAAGGTGTGATGCTCCTGGGCGTCTACGCCGTCTTCGCCATTGGCTTCTTCTTCATGCCATGACGACTCCGCAGCAAGCGCGGCTGGCCGACCTGGCGATTCTCGTCATCACCGCGCTCTGGGGGGCGACGTTCGTGGTGGTGAAGGACGCGCTGACCGACGCCGACCCGTTTACCTTTCTCGCGCTGCGCTTCAGCGCCGGGGCGTTGGTGGCCCTTGCCCTCGGCTGGAGAGCGCTGAAGAGCCGTGAGCTCTGGCGGGACGGGGTCGGGCTCGGCGTGGTGTTGTTCGTGGGGTACGCGGGTCAGACTGTCGGACTGGGGCTGACCACGCCTTCTCGCTCGGCGTTCATCACCGGCCTGTGCGTGTTGATGGTGCCGGGGTTTGTTCGAATCCTGTTCAAGAAACCCATTTCGCGGTGGACGTACGTGGGCGCCGCCATCGCCGTGGTGGGGCTTTCTCTGGTGACGTCCGTCTCTCTGGCGGCGGCGCCGCTGGGGGACCTTCTGACCCTGGTGTGCGCGGTCACCTTTGCTCTTCACATCGCCTGGACCGGCCACGTGGCAGCGCGCTACTCGCCAGTGGCATTGGTGGGCATTCAGCTCCTGGTGGTGGCGCTGTTGTCGGCCGTGGCTGCGCCCATTCGCGGCATTGAGCTGCACAACACCGCCCGGCTGTGGGTCGCGGCGATTGGGTGCGGCGTGGTGGTGAGCGCGGCGGCAGTGTCGATTCAGGTCTGGGCGCAGGCGCGCATGAGCACGGTGAGAATGGCGCTCATTCACTCGCTGGAGCCGGTGTTCGCGGCGGCCGTGTCGGTGTTGCTGGGCCGGGAGCTGCTGCAGCCGTCTCAGTGGGTGGGGGCGGGGTTGATGCTGGCGGCCATCGCCGTGGCCGAAGGGGGCGCCTGGTACAGCGCGACCCGGAATGCCGAGGTGGTGGCCAATGCCGGTTGAGTGGCACCGCCACGGCATGCGGCTGACCGGCTCGACGCTGTTCTTCGACGCCGTGCGCAAGACCGACCTCTCCTTCATCTCTCACGCCCATCGAGACCACATCGCGCGTCACGAGCGCGTGGTCGCCACCAAAGAGACGCTCGCCCTGGTCAACCACCGGCTGGGTGCCATCGCGCAGCCGTTGCCGGCGCCGTATTTTCGACCGTTCGAGCTGGGCCCCTTGAGCCTCGAGTTGCTCCCGGCGGGGCATGTGCTGGGGTCGGCGCAGATTCGCGTCATCACCGCCGATGGAACGCGGGTGGTGTTCACGGGAGATCTCAACACCGAGCGCTCGCTCACCGCCGAGCCGTGCGCGGTGGCGGAGTGCGACACGCTCGTCCTCGAGTCGACCTTCGGGCACCCGAAGTTCAGATTCCCTCCGCGCGCCAGGGTGCTCGACGACATCGCCCGGTGGGTTCGCGCCCGCCAGGCCGAAGGGCGCCGCCCGGTGTTGTTCGCCTACGCGCTGGGGAAGGCCCAGGAGATCGTGGCCGAGCTGACCGCGCGCGGCTTTCGCGTGGTGGCCCACCCCGACGTGTTCGCGGTGAGCCAGCTGTACGAGACGTTCGGTGTGGCCCAGGGCGCCCGAAAGTTCGAGGGAGAAATGGCGGTCGACGAGGTGGGCGTGTTTCCGCCCTTCGCGAAGTCCTACAGCCACCGGCACCTCGAGAACTGCGCCACGGCGGTCCTCACCGGCTGGGCGATGGACAGCGCCGCGGTGCAGCGCTACCGGGCCGACGCGGCCTTCCCCCTGTCCGACCACGCCGACGCTGAAGCCCTGGTGCGCTACGCCAAAGCGACGGGCGCGCAACGCGTGGTGACGCACCACGGTTTTGCGGAGGAGCTCGCGGCCGAACTCAACCGCGCTGGCATCAACGCGCAGCCGGTCGACAAGCGAGTGCAACTCTCGCTCGCGCTGTAGTCACCTCGGGTGGCGCCGCCCGGGTGGGGGTCAGACCGCGGCGTTGGCCGGCAGCATCGCTTCCAGGTGCGCGCAGGCCTCGGCCAGGTGGGCCATGCGTCGCAGCTGAACTTCGCGGGGAAGGTCGGCGAACGCGTTGAACGCCACCTTGAGCAACTCGCGATTCTGCCCCGACGCCTGCGCGGCGAGGTCTTGCGAGGCCTCCGTGGAGTCGAGCGCTTCTTCCCAGTTGTTGTCGGGGGCGAAGCCGGCCTCGAGCAGCGAGATGAAGAGCGTGCAGGCCGCCAACCGCGGCTGCAGGTCGCCGAGAATCCGCGTCGCGTCGATGCCGGCCTTCAGCTCCAACAGCGACCCGGTGATGCGAGGATCGACGCTGCCGGTGAGGTCTTCCTCGTCGATTTCAGCCTCGAGCGCCGCGTTGAGCGCGTCGACCGCCGCGGGCGTGGGGACGACCACCTCACCGACCTCTTTGAGGTACATCACCGCCACGGCGCACTCGGGTGAGCCGGTCTGCACCGCGGCCTTGGCCCGCTCCACCGCGGTCGCGTCTGCGGAGGCGCGCCGGTTCTCCAGGCGGGTCTTCACCGCGTCGCGATAGAGGGTTTCGAGGCTGGTCCCTGGCGGCAGCTTGGTGGGGAGCGGTGGGCGCAGGCCCGGAACGTCCAGCACCCAGGCGGGGGGTTGCCCGAGGCCCTTGAGGCCGCGGAAGAGCAGGGTGGCCGGGCCGTCGAACGGGCGGAACGGCGGCAGCTCCGGGGCTTCCGGCGCTTTCCCAAGGACGGCGTCGCGCTGGGCCTTGGTGAAGGCGTTGATCCCGAACGCGGGCGGCGGGGGCGGGGGCGGGGTTTCACCGTCGAGTCCCACCACGCGATCGGTGTCCACGTCGTCCAGCTCGAGGTCATCCAGGCCGCTCGCGCCGCTGAAGTCGCAGCGGAGCAGCTTCACCCGCTCGAACGTCGCGCCGTCGAGCTTGGCCCCGCGAAAATCGCAGTCCTGCAGGCGGCCGCCATGGAAGTAGGCGTTGGAGAGGTCGGCTTCGCGGAAATTGACCTTGGAGAGGTCGCACTTTTCCCACTCGCTGCCGATGAGCACGAGCCCCGACAGGTCGGCGTTGGCCGAGTACAGTTGAGAGAACGTGGCTCCGGTGTGGTCGGCCGAAACGCGGCCGTCCTTTCGGAGCTGGTTCCATTCTTTTGAGCCCTGCTGCAGGAGCTGATCGATGCTGTGGAGCTTCGCCATGGCGGCGCTTCTACCCGTGTGATTCGATGCGCGCCACTGTTCACGCATGCTTGAGTTCCGAATTACAGAGGACAGTGCAGGGCAGCGTCTGGACAAGTTTCTCCGACGTCAGTTGTTCGGCGTGCCGCCCTCGCACCTGTTCAAGATGATTCGCGTCAAAAAGGTGCGCGTGAATGGCGCACGCGCGCAGCCCGCCCAGCCCCTGGCGGTGGGCGACGTGGTCACCGTTCGCGGCACCGAGGACAAGCTCTTGGCCGAGCGGCCGGTGGTCGCGGCCTCGCCACGGGAAGTCGAAGCGCTCAACGTGCTGCTCGAGGACGAGTGGCTGATGATTATCGACAAGCCGACGGGCATGGCCGTGCACCCCGGGAGCGGCATTACGCGGGGCACGGTGGTGGACATCGTCCGCGCGTACCTGGGAGACAAAGCCGAACGAAACGGGTTCGTGGCCAGCCCCGCCCACCGCATCGACAAGGACACGTCGGGCGTGCTGGTGGTGGCGAAGCGACGGCCGGCGATGGTGCACATGACCGAGCTGTTCACGGCGGGGAAGGTGAAGAAGCGCTACCTCGCCCTGGCGCAGGGCCGTTTTGCGGACAAGCGAGGCACCATCGATACGCCGCTGCCCGAAAAGCAGCAGACCCGGCGGTCAAAGGACGTTCGCGGCGTCAACATGCAGGAGGCCGTGACCCACTACGAGGTGCTGGGCGCTGGTCAGGAGTGCAGCTACCTCTCCTGCACCATCGAGACGGGGCGCACCCACCAGATTCGACGGCACCTGGCGTCCATTGGCCACCCCCTGGCGGGCGATGAGCGCTATGGCGATTTCGGGTTCAACCGCACCGCGAAGGCTTTCGGGGTGCGGCGCTTGTTCTTGCACGCGGCGCGAATTGAGTTTTCGCACCCGAAAGACGGACACAGGGTGGTAGTTGAAGCCCCGCTCCCTGCGGAGTTGAACACCGTGCTGGCCACCATTGGAGCCACAGCGTTGGAGAAGTCTCGATGACGCCGTCCGCGAGTGAAAACGGCCCGAAGCTGAAATTGGTCGGCGTTCCCCGGGCCTCGTTCCTCCGGCGGTTGGCCAAGCTGGCGGTGTTCGTGGCCCTGGTCGGCGCTTCGGCGGGCGCGTTCGGCGCGTTGGGGATGTACCTGTTCTACGCCGACGGCCTGCCTTCCATTCCGACCGTCAGTGGGTACCGGCCACCCATTTTGAGCCAGGTGCTCACCTCGGACGGCGTGCTGGCCGGCGAGTTCTACAACGAGCGCCGCAAGGTCGTGGCGTACGATCACATTCCCAAGCGCCTGGTGCAGGCGTTCATCGCCTCGGAAGACTCCAACTTCTTCGACCACGCCGGGGTGGACGTGCTGGGGACCGCCCGCGCGGTCTTCAAGACGGTGATGAAGAAGGTGACCAGCAAAGGCTCGGTCCAGGGCGGTTCGACCCTGACCCAGCAGACGGCCAAGGCGGTGCTCATTTCTGCCGAGGGCTACAAGGCGGGAAAAGAGAAGAGCGCCCGACGGAAGATCCGCGAGGCCATTCTCGCCATGCGGCTCGAGGCGGCGCTCACCAAAGAGGAAATTCTCTACCTCTACCTGAACAACGTCTATTTGGGTCACCACAGCTACGGCGTGCAATCGGCGGCGGAGAACTACTTCCGCAAAGACGTGCGCGACTTGACCCTGGCCGAAATCGCGCTGGTCGCGGGCTTGCCGCAGGCGCCGTCGGAGTATTCACCCTTCGTTCACCCCGAAGCGGCCAAGCGGCGCCGCGGGTACGTGCTGCGCCGCATGCTGGAAGAGGGGATGATCTCCAAAGCCGAGCACGATGAAGCCTCGGCGGCCGAGGTGCACCCGTACCCCGTGGAAGACGTGTTTCACGAGTTCGCCCCGTACTTCACGGAGGAAGTGCGGCGGAACATCGTTGAACGCTATGGGAACCAGACGCTCCTCGAGCAGGGGCTGACCATCTTCACCACCATGGATTCGGAACGTCAGCGCGCCGCCCAGGACTCGGTGCTCAACGGGCTTCTCGCGGTGGATAAACGGCAGGGCTTTCGCGGTGCCGTCTTCCAGCTGAAGACCGCCGAGGATCGGGCGCGCTTCATCGAGTCGTCGCGCAAGGCCATGGGCGAGGAGACGCTCACCCTGGGGCACCTGTACGTCGCGTTGGTGACCGACGCCCAGAAGTCGTTCGCCACCCTTGATATCGGCGGGCAGCGGGCCACCTTGCCGCTGCTGGGCATGCGCTGGGCCAGAACGCTCAACGCAGAGCAATACTACCCGTCGGTGCTGCTCAACTCCGTCACCCCCGCGCTGAAGACCGGCGACGTGGTGGTGGTGCGCATCGTGGAGAAGAACCAGCTCGCGGACGACAAAGAGCAGTACAGCGAGACGTACATGAAAGACGTGCCGGCCGGCGCGGTGCTGGCGCGGCTCGAACAGGAGCCCGAGCTGCAGAGCGCGCTCGTCTCCATCGACCCGCACCGGCAGTACCTGGTGGCGATGGTGGGCGGCTACGACTTTGACGCCAACGAGTACAACCGCGCGTTTCAGGCGTGTCGGCAGCCCGGCAGCAGCTTCAAGCCGGTGGTGTACTCGGCGGCGATCGAGAAACTTGGCTGGACCGAAGCGACCGTGATCGTGGACAGCCCCATCGTCTACGACGACCCGGAAAACCAGAACCGGTGGAAGCCGGAGAACTACAGCGAAGAGTTCGTGGGTGAAGTGCTCCTGCGAACCGCGCTGGTGAACTCGATGAACATTCCGGCGGTGAAGACGTTCATCGCCGTGGGGATCAAGGACATGGCCGAGTGGAGCAAGCGGCTTGGTTTTTCCACCCCTATGAATCAGGACTTCTCGGCCGCGCTCGGCTCGAGCTGCGTCTACCCTTTCGAGTTGGCTCAGGTGTACTCGACCTTCAACCGGCTGGGGGTGCGACGGCCGACCTACTTCATTCGAAAGATTGAAGATCGCTTCGGGCGGGTGATTGAAGATCACACCGCTCACGATGACCCGTGGGCCTCGTTCCTCGACCGGGTGGCGGCTGGCTACGCCCGCATCCACGAGCCGGGTGACCCGGTGATGAAGCGCGAGACCGGGTACCTGGTGACCGACCTGATGCGCGGTGTGGTGCTCGGCGGCACCGGGGCGCCAGCGCAGAAGCTGGGCAAGCCGGCGGCCGGAAAGACGGGCACGACCAACGACTCATTCGATGCCTGGTTCACCGGCTTCACGCGCGACCTGGTCACCACCGCCTGGGTTGGGTACGACCTGAACCCGCACCCGTTGGGAAAATACGAGACCGGTGGCCGCGCGGCGCTGCCCATCTGGCTGGCGTACATGAAGGCCGCGCTCGACGGTCGGCCGCAGCCGGAGTTCGCGCCTCCCCCGGACCTGGACCTGGTTCGTGCGCGGGTGGACCACAAGACGGGCAAGTTGGCGGCGCACGCCTCGCAGAACAGCACCGACATGTGGTTCATCAAGGGGACCGAGCCGCAGGACGTGGCTCCGGGCAAAGACTCGGTCGATGCCCACAAGTTCATGATGGAGTCGCCGTAGCGTGGCAGCCGCGGGGGAACGTTCATCGCGCCGACTCGGTCTGTCGACGGCGATGTTCGCGTCGTACGCCGTGGCGCTCATGCTCTTGTTCGCCGGCCTGTGGACCATCGTTCCGTTTCAGCTGGAGAAGTCGCTTGAGCGCACCTTGAGTGATCGGGGCGGCGCCATCGCCCGGCAGATCGCCAACCACCTGCCGTTGGGTCGCGCGCCGCTGCGGACTGATCCTCTCACCGCGGTCATCGACGAGGCGGTGGCTGAACAGGCCGAGGTGCGGCACGCCTGGGTGTTGAGCTGCCGTGGCGACGGCTGCACGTCGTCCGAGGTGGTTGCGTCACGAGGGTCGGGTGACCGGGCCTCGGTGGAGACCGCGTTGTCGGTCTTCGCCAACGGCCTCACCCCGCTGCCGGCCAAGCTCCCCGATG
The DNA here is from genome assembly GCA_964522795.1 of uncultured Myxococcaceae bacterium. Lineage (GTDB taxonomy): Bacteria > Myxococcota > Myxococcia > Myxococcales > Myxococcaceae > CAZFXD01. Next base: position 17,521 of record CAZFXD010000019.1, on the reverse strand, counting down.
GCGAAATCCTGGTGGGGGCGCGCGCGGTCGCACGCGGCGAGGGCGTGTGGGTTCTCCTGGTGATGAACCGCAGCGGCATTGAGGAGGCCACGGCGGGCCTGCAGAGCATGTTGCTGGTGGCGCTGGCGCTGGGCCTCATCATCTTTCTCGTGCTGGTGTGGTTCTGGTCGCGCCTGGTGTTGGTCGGGCCCCTGCGCTCCATCATGGGCGTGGCGTCGTCGCTGTCCCAGGCCGACCTCACCGCCAAGGCCGACCGGGCCGGCACTCGCGAGTTTGACGCCATCGCCGAGGCATTGAACGTGGTGACCCAGAATCTGCACGACACGCTCGCTCGCGTGCGGGGGGTGACGGAGAGCATCGGTCAGGTGAGTGAACAACTGGGGCGGGCCGCCGGCGTGAGCTCGACGGGCGCCGCCACGGTCCTCTCGCGCGTCGACGCCACCTCCACCTCCATCGCGCAGCTGCAGGAGAGCCTGGGGCGCGTCGCCACGCACGTGGAGTCGCTCTACACGAGCGCCGAAGAGAGCTCGTCCTCCATCATGGAGATGTCCGCCACCAACGACGAGGTGGCTGAGAACGTCGAGGTGATGTCGCGTTCGGTAGAGGAGACCACCCGCGCCATTGAACAGATGACGGCGTCCATTCTCGACGTGGCGCAGCACGTGGGGAATCTGCTCCAGTCTGCGGAGCACACCTCGGCCTCGATGCGGGACATGGACGTGTCCATTGGCCAGGTCGAAATGAACGCCACGGAAACGTCGCGACTTTCGGAGCAGGTCTCGGCCGATGCCGCGTCGGGCGTCGAACGTCTGGGGCGGACCCTGGAAGGCATTCAGCACATCAAGCGCGCCTCCAATTCGGCGATGACGGTGATCGATCAGCTGAACAAGCGCGTCGAGCACATCGGCAACATCGTGGACGTGATTGACGACGTCGCCGAGCAGACCAACCTCCTCGCGCTCAACGCCGCCATCATCGCCGCCCAGGCCGGGCCCCAGGGCAAGGGCTTCGGGGTGGTGGCGGAAGAAATCAAGGCGCTCGCCGAGCGAACGGGTGATGCCACCCGGGAAATCGCCGAGCTGATTCGTGCGGTGCAGGACGAGTCGCGCAACGCTGGCGTGGCCATGTCGCTGGGCGTGCGGGCCGTCGACGAAGGTGTCGCGCTCGGACTGGAAGCAGAGCACGCGCTCAAGCAGATTGACTCGTCGGCTCGGCGAAGTACGCACATGGTGCGCGCCATCGCCAACGCCACCGTGGAGCAGGCGCGCGGCAGCAAGCAGGTCACCGCGTCGCTGGAGCGAATCGTCGATGCGGTGCAGCTCATCAACCAGTCGGCCAGCGAGCAGACGCGCGGCACCGAACGGATGATGGAGAGCGCGGACCGCATGAAGTTGCTCACCCAGCACGTGCGACAGAGCGTGTCGGAGCAGGCCCACGGCAGCTCGCAGATTGGGCGTTCCATCGAACACATCAACGACCTGGTGACCAGCCTCAACCGCGCCCAGTCCGAGCAGGTGCAGGTGAGCCAGCATGTGTTGCTTCAGGTGGGCGCCATTCGCGACGTCGCCGAAGCGCAGGAGCGCGGCGCGCGCAACTTCGAGCTGGCGATCGAGACGCTGCGCCAGCAGGCCGACGTGCTCCGCGGAGAGATTCGCAAGTTTCGCGTGTAGGGCCCGAGCCAACCGGCTGGAGCGTCGCCGCCCCGGCCGCCGGGTGCGATGGGGGCGTGGTTACCTGGGCGAGGGCAGTTGTGCCGCCCACTGGCGGACGGCAGCGTCGAGGCGTCGCTCGGCTTCGCTCGACGAGTCGGTCGGTCCGTCGCCGAGGCTGACCAGGTCATCGAACGCGGCGTTGAGGGCCGCGGTGGGGCCGTGAACGAAGCCGGCGAAACACGCCACGCGTTTGCCCTGCATCTTTCCCACCCGGCCCAATGCGTAGGGGCCTTTGTGGAGCGTGCTCAGGTGATCAACCCGGCCTTCGCCGGTGATGACCACGTCGACGGCGGCCACGCGCGCTGAGAGTCCCAACACGTCTGAGACGGCGTCGAAGCCCCGCTTCAGCTGAGCGCCGAAGAACGTCGCCAGCGCCCAGGGCAGTCCACCCGCCGCGCCGCTGCCCGACCGGTGCTCGGCGGTGGTGAACCCCTGCGCCCGGGCGACCTGAACGAGGCGCTCGAGCCCGGCTTCCAGCAGCTCAATCGCGTCGTCGTCCGCCCCCTTCTGGGAGGCGAACAGCGCCGCCGACCCCTCCTGGCCGAGCAGGCGGGTTTCGACGTCGGTCAGCACCTCGAACGGAATATCGCGCAACCGCGCCAATGCGCCGGTCGCGTCGATGCGTGACAGTCGCAGCAGGTGTCGAGCGCCCAGCGGCAGCTCCCGGTTTGCGGCGTCGAAGAACCGCACGCCCAGCGCCTGCGCCGCGCCGGCGCCACCGTCCTGGGTTGCGCTGCCGCCCGCTCCAAGGAGAACCCGCCTCGCGCCTGACTCCACAGCCGTCCGAAGCAGCTCTCCGGTGCCGAAGGTGTGGGCGTCGAGAATACGGCGCTCGTGCGGCGCCACGAGGTGAAGCCCCGAAGCGGCGGCCATCTCGAGAATCGCCAGGCCATCGGCGGCGAACCACGCCCAACGCGCCTCCGCCGGTCGGCCCAGCGGGTCGCGCACGGTCGCCCACCGCTCAATGCCATTGGGGAGCGCGGAGAGAAAGGCGTCCACCGTGCCCATGCCGCCGTCGGCCATGGGCGCCAGGTCGACCTCTATCTCCGGTCGGACGGCGGCCACGGCGCTGGCGATAATCGCCGCCGCCTGCTGCGCGGAGAGGGTCCCTTTGTACTCCTGGGGGGCGACGAGAATTCGCATGCCGCGGCTATTGCGGAGTGATGGGCGCAGGGACCGGCGGCGTGTTGGGCGTCGCGGGGGTGATCTGCTTCGCCACGCAGGCGGGAATCGGCAGCCGGGTATCGCACTCCTCAGAAGACAGGCAGCGACCCCGGCACGGCAATTCGTCGCATAGGCCGGTCTTGGCGTTGCAGGAAGTTCCCGGTGGGCACGAGGCGTAACAGCCGCCTGAGGCGCGACTGGCGCCCGCCGCGCCCGCGGCGATAGCCGTGGTGATGACGGCTGCGCCCACAGCGCCCGATTGCGCCGCGCAGCCGGACGAGGCGGAGACGAGGAGCGCGGCGAGGAGACTTGCCAGAAGGCGCCCCGGTGCGTACGTGGAGACTGAGGGGTTTGCCATGCGCCTGGTTCTGAACGTGCTGTGGGTCATTTTCGGGGGTGGGTTCATCACGGCCCTCCAGTACGTGCTGAGTGGTTTACTCCTGTGCGTCACCATTGTGGGAATACCGTTCGGCCTCCAGTGCTTCAAGCTTGCTGGCCTGGTCTTTTTCCCTTTCGGCAAAGATTTTGACCAGGAGGCGTTTGGCGTCTTCTCCACAGTCTTCAACGTGGTGTGGCTGGTGTTCGCCGGAATCTGGATTTTCGCCACCCACGTGGCGCTGGCCATTCCGCTCTTCATTTCAATTATCGGGATTCCCTTCGGGTTTCAGCACCTCAAGTTCGCCACCCTGGCGCTCTGGCCGTTCGGGGCGCAGGTGCGGAACCTGAACTGAGGCGATCGCGGCGTCAGTCGTTGAAGCGGGCTTTGGGGCCTGGCCAGATGAGCAGCGCCATCCCGACCTTCAAGCCCCGACCGCCGCGGGGAAGACTGGCGTTCCAGTTGCGGAGCTCGCCCACGCTGACATCGAACTTCTGGCTGATGGTCCACAGCGAATCGCCCGACGCCACGCCGTACATCACGCGCGTCTTCCCGCCCACCTGCTGCTTCTGAACCGTGCCGCCCGTGGTGCCGGGGTGCGCGGCCGCCGTGCCCGCAGGAACCTCTTCCTCAGGGCGGAGGGCGCGAATGCCGGCCCGCCGGGCCACGGCCGCGCGTCGCTCCATGGTCGCCACGGCGGTCCCGTCTTTGACCGAGCTGGGGGAGGGCGTGGGAACGAGCAGCTCAGTCCCGACGCGGAGCGCGCGCGTGGGCGCCAGGTTGTTCACCTGCAGAATGGCTTCGGTGGCGCTGTGGTAGCGGGAGGCGATACCCGACAGCGTGTCGCCGCGGGCCACCTTGTGAACCGCGTACTTCACGCGGTCGGTGGGTCGCACCTGCGCGAAGTTCTCGTTGAACGCCGCCGCGGTGCCTGCCGGGACGCGGAGCACGTACGGCTGGGCAGCTGATGCCGGAGGCGTCATGAACCGTTTCAGCTCGGGGTTGAGCTCGCGAATGGCTTCGCCGCTGACGCCAGCCGCGCGAGCCACCACCTCGGTGTCCACCTGCTCAGTGAGCTTGACTTCGTCGTAGGTGAAGGCCGGTTCGTAGGAAAACTCCTCCTGGCTGAACCCGAACGCTTCCGGGTGGCGAGCGACCAGTGCGCAGGCGATGAGCTTGGGAACGTAGTGTTGCGTCTCCTTGGGCATGCCGCGCCCCATTGAGAGCGCCCAGAAATCCTTGGTGCCGCGGCGGTCGACCAGGTGCCGCACCGTGCCCCCTCCGGAGTTGTAGCCGGCCCAGGCGAGGTACCAGTGCCCGAACTCCCGGTAGAGCTGACCCAGGTATTGACCGGCGGCGATGGTCGACTTGACCGGGTCGCGTCGCTCGTCGACCCAGAAGTTCGACTTGAGGTTGAACATGCGACCGGTGCCGGCGATGAATTGCCAGGGCCCCACCGCGTGCGCCCACGAGTTGGCCGAGGTGGAGAACCCGCTCTCAATCATCGACAGGTAGACCAGGTCGCGGGGGAGGCCCTGACTCTCGAGAATCGGCTGCATCAGCGGCATGAAGCGGGTCGACCGCGACATCCAGTTGCGGAACCAGCGACGGCCCGGGCCCTGAAAGAAGCGAATGTACTGGGCCACCAGGGGCTGCATTTCGACGGGAATGTCGTACTCGGCCTTGAGGCGCTCCACGTCGAGGCGCGCCAGATTGGAGACGCGGGGGAGCTCGAAGGCCGGGGCCTCACCGGCGGTCTCGAGGTCGCGCAACGCCGTCTCCAGCGCGTCGCGCGAAGACGTGCCGTACCCGAGGTGCTGAATGCTCGCCCGAAGCGCCGCTTCGTTGATCGCGTTCTCGTCGAAGGCCGCGTTCTCCAGCGCCCGAACCGCTTCGAGTTCTGCGGAAGGTTCGTCGCCCTCTGCGGCCCCGGTCGGCGCCTGATCAACCTGAGCGGGGAACTCAGCCGAGGCGATCAGTTTCATGCCCGGTGGCGGCGGGGGGAGCGGCACGTCGAGCGCGCCGAGCATGATGGCAACCAGAGCGAGCATGGGCGAAGAACAGCGAAAAGTAGGGTCGTTCTCCCTCGAGCGTCAAACACACGCGTCTACTTTTTCGGCACCTTTTGTGTCGCCATGCGTTGATGTCCGACACCGACGACCTGTGCACGATAGGTGGCATATTTGAAGTGCGGTGAGTTGTCGGGATCGTGGCATTTCCGACACGTCTCCTCGGCGGTTCCGGCGCCGATGTTCGAGGCCTCGGGGCTTTCCACGTGCTGTGCGCCTGGTCCATGGCACGCCTCGCAGCCGACGTGATCAAACGCCTGCAGCTGATCAATGCGGCAGGGGCCGCTCGGCTGCTTCCAGGCCGTGACGTGGCAGCCGATGCAGTCGAGGTGGTGCTGCTTGCCCACGCCCACCAGCGCGGCCAGCGAGCTGGCGTGTTTCGTCTTCCTCCAGAAGGCGACTTCCTCATCGTGGCACTCGGCGCAGCTGGCCGAGCCCGCGTAGCGCTCTGAGACCTGGGGGGCTGGCGGGCAGGTGGCGTTTCGCCTTTTGGCCTCGGCGACGTTGATTCGCCCCACGTCCTCGTCGTAGGCGCGCACCACCCGTGCGGCCTGGGCCTCATCGGGAATGTTCGATTCCACCGGAACGAAGCGAAACGAGAACGCCCGTTCGCCGGGGGGCGCTTCGACGGCGCTGCGCGCCAGTGTCTCGCGTCGCTCCAGGAGCTCGTCGAGCTTGGCCGCGCGCAACGCCTTCGTCTCGCTGCTCAGGCCTGGTGCGTTGAGCTCGGCGCGGTTGAGCTCAATGCGCTCCGAAAGCGCGGCGAGCCGCCGCTGCGTCTCACCCTCGCTCTCCAACAGTCGAAAGCGCTCGCCCGGGCCAAACTGCAGGTTGATTTCAAGCACTGACCGCCCCTTGCTCTCGAGCATCACCATGGGTGGCGAATTTGACGCGGTGCGGGCGTTTCGGTCCGAGGTGGGCTGGCGGTCATTCGGGGCCACGACGATGAGGTCTGCATTTTCGAGGCCGCTGCCCTCCCTCAGGCTCGAGGAGAAGTCGGTGTGGAAAATCCCCAGCACGAACGCGGCTCCCTGGGCGCGCGCCGCCGAAACGCCGCTGCGCAGCGACTCCGCGGAGGCGGCATCGATGACGGCGATTCGGCCCGCGCGGCTGTCGAACCACGCGGGCGCGCCGGAGGGAAGTTGAGGGAGCTTGAGCGCGCTGCGAAACGCCGCCCCGCGGGCGTCGTCGGCGGGTTGCGAGGACCGACCGCTCAGGCCGAGGCCCCGCCAGACCTCGGCGATCGCGACGGCTTTGCGTTCCTGCTGAGCAACGGCGTCGTCCGGAATGGGTTGGCCGTCGAAGAGCGAATTGCCAGTGTCGAACACCAGGGTGGTCGCCCCCCCGTCCCGCGCCTCGGCCACCAGATGGGCGAACCGCGAGAGTCCTCCCCGCATGTGCTCACTGCAGCCGCACGGCCCGAGTGAGCCGCGGAGGTCACCGTGGATGAAGATGGTGACAGGGCCCGGCGTGGTCGGCGCGGAGGTGACGAGGACTGGGGTCGGGACGTTGGCGCAGCCGAGCAGCAGGAGCGCACCGAGCGCTCCGACCTTCACCACAAGATGCTCTCCACCAACTCATCCACTTTTTCGCCCAGCGCATCGAGGCCGTTGGCTTTGGAGAGAAACCCGTCGGCGCCCACTTGCGCCGCCAGCGCTTCGAGCTCTTCGTCCTTCAAGGACGAGAAGAGCACGATGGGAATGTCCTGGGTGTTGTACTCGCTCTTCAAGGTGCGGCAGATCTCCGCGCCCGTGACTTCCGGCATGTGGATGTCGGTCAGGATGACGTCGGGGCGCCAGTTCTTGAGCACGCCTTCGAACTCCACCAGCGAGCTGGTGGCCTGCACTTCATACCCGCGAGATTCGAGGACAGCCTTCTCCATGGCGAGCGTGATCTCGCTGTCGTCGATGAGGAGAATTCGCTTCTTGCCGTCGTCCGTCACGCGCTTCGCTCTAGCAGAAGCTCCGTGAGAAACCCAACGGCTCGCACGCAATCCTTGCTATGGGCCGTGTGATTTTGAATAAGGGTGGGGCAGACGCCGTCAGACGCACGCTTACTTCCCGGAGCCCAGGTCACTGGCAAAGGAGCGATATGCATCAGCGATGGTTGGGGGTTTTCGCAGCGGCGGCCTTGCTTTCGACGACGGCCGCGTTGGCGCAGGAGTCTGGGCGGACCGATGGTCCCGAAGGTTCCGAAATCGGTAAGGGGGGCTACGACAAGGCCTCCAGCGGTAAGTTCTCCATCGGCCTCGATTGGGGGGCCTCGTTCAACACCTACGGGGTGCTGGGGGCGACCGGGACCCTGGCAATTCCAATGTACGTGGGGGCCACCGCTTCCTTCTGGGTGAGCGACTGGTTCCTGCTCGACGTCAACGGCAACGTGGCGCTCAATGGCCCCATCGGGTCGGTGTGGATTGGGCCGCGGTTTCGCACCGTGACCTGGCCCATGAGCGCCAGCCTGGGCCTTCGCGCGGGGCCGATGTTCACTCCCGGCGGTGCGGCGTTTGGTCTGTCGCCCATCGTGGCGGTGGACATGATCTTCGGGCGGCACTTTCTGCTCGGGCTGCAGGGCACCATCGACGTGCCGCTCGGCTACCTCCCGGTCGTGCCCGATGTCCGGGTGGGCCTCAACATCGGCTACAGGTTCTAGTTCATGCTCGCCCCTCTCCTCAGCGTGGCCCTGGTGCTCGGACAGACGCCGCTGCCTGTCGCGCCCAGCGTGTCGATTCCGGTGTTTCCGTCTGGGACGTCTCAGACGGTCAACATTCTGCAGTGGGACACCAACAAGCTCCCCAAGGTGTACGAGCGATCGGAGCAGCTGCCGATCACCGACGAAGAATTGGTGAAGCTCTCCAAAGAAGGCTTCGACGCCAAAGACCTGGTGAAGATGATCGAAGAGCGGCACTGCAACTGTGACGCCTCGGCTGACGGCCTCATCAAGATGAAGCGGGCCGGCGTCTCCAAAGAGGTCTTGAGCGCCGTCTCCCTGCACGGGCTCAAGCCCAACCGCGCGTTCACCCTGGTGGTCACGCTCGACTTCACGGGCGATGGCAACGAAGCCCGGCAGAGCTACCTGCACTTCTTCGTCGACGACGGCGACGTGGTGCGCCCCTTCACCGTCAACCTCAACGACGTGCTGTCGAAGCGCAACACCCACGACGAGATGGTCGACAAGAGCGACCTGATGATCACCAAGCGGGTTCGGCGCGTGACGTTCGCCAACGACATCACGCTCAAGAAGTACGGGAAGCACAATGTGCTGGTGGTGGCGAGCGGGAACCCGACGCTCCAACACCCGTCTCAGCTGTCGGAGATCGACAAGAAGAACGCCAAGGCGTTCACGTTCGATTACCCGCGGACGTCACTGGAAAGCGTCTGCCGGCTGACGGCGGGTTATAAGCGCGACGTGGTGCTCGCGTATCAGTGGAAGTTTATGGGCAGCCTGTTCCAATGCGAGTGGGACTGACGAGGGGATGGAAAAGCAAATGACCATGAATCGAACGTTGGTGGTGTTGGTGGCGGCGCTTTCCACGATGAGCTGTGGCCATCGCGCGTTCACCAAGGGTGCGTACCAGGACCCGAATCAGATTCAGATGCTCTCGGACAAGTTCAACGAGAACGACCTGCAGCTGATCGCCAAGAAGCTGGTGGCTTCGCTCGCCGGTTCGCCTCAGTTCGCGCAGATTCCCGGTCGACCGGTCATTCTCATCGGCAAGTTCAAGAACAGCACCTCTGAGCACATCGACCTCAAGTCCCTCTCGGACAAGATTCAGGTCGAGCTGGTGAAGCTGAACAAGTTCAAGTTCCAGGCGAAGGAGGTTCGCGAAGAAGTCGCGCAGGAGTACGAGTATCAGCAGAGCGGCTACGTGGACCCGTCGAAGGCCAAGGGCCCCGGCGGCCAGAGCTCTGCCGACTACCTGATGTCGGGCGAAATCTCGTCCATCATTCAAGAGGTCGGGGCTGACAAGCTCGTGTACTACAAGTTCACCGGCAAGCTGACGAACCTCAAGAGCGGCGAGCTCGAGTGGGCCGACGAGAAAGAGCTCCGCAAGCAGTTCGAGAAGCAGGGCGTGAGCTGGTAACACCGGCACCGGGGTGACGTTTTCCGTGCATCGGGGGGTTGGGACCGTCGCGCTGGCGGTGTGGCTTTCGGGCTGCGCCAGCACGTATGTGGCGAAGACTGCCCCTGCCCGCGCGGCGTACGTGCGGGGCGACTACGACGCCGCCCTGGCCAAGTACGCCGCGGTGATGCCTCAGGAAAAGAACAGCATCAACCAACTGCTGATTCTGCTCGACCGGGGCATGGTGGCCCACGCGGCCGGCCGGTGGCAGGAGAGCATCGACATCCTGACCCAGGCCGACGAGCTGTCGAAGAAGCTCGACTTCACCAGCGTGAGTGAGGAAGCGGCGGCGCTCATCACCAACGAGGGGACCCGCGTCTATCGCGGCGAAGACTTCGAGAAGCTGATGATCACCATGCTGCTGGCGGTGAACTACTACCAGCTGGGCAAGGACGAAGACGCGTTGGTTGAAGTCCGTCGAGTGAACGAGCGCATCGAGAAGATGATCGCCGAAGAGAAGAAGCCCTACGAACAGCTGGGCGTGGCCCGCTACATGGCGGGCGTCTTCTGGGAAGACACGCGCGAGCTGGACAACGCGGCACTGGACTATCTGAAAGCGGCGGAGGCTGAGAAGAACATCGGCTCGGCGGTGGAAGCGGCGCTGCGTCTGGCGAAGAAGACGGAGCGCGACGATCAGTACAACGCCCTGAAGAAGAAGTTTCCCAACGTCACCATCGAGGAGGTCGGACGCGGCGACAGCCAGGTGGTGGTGTTGATCGAAGCCGGGATGGCTCCTGAGAAGCACTCCAGCGACCGGCAGGTGGCCGGCAACGATGGGCGGGTGGGGACGATGATCGCCGTGCCGGTCTACCCACCGCGGGCCGTGCCGATTCCCCGTGCCAAGGTCATGCTGGACGGCAAGGTGATTGAGGCGGGGACGGTCACCTCGGTCGATCGCGTCGCCAACGTGCACCTCAACGACCGCATTGGAAAACTGATCGCCAAGTCTGCGGCCAGCTTGCTGCTGAAGGCGGGGGTGGCCGGTGCGGTGGGGGCGGCCGCCAAGAGTGAAGCGCTGGGGGCTGCGACCTTCTTGCTCCTGTCCATGACCCAGCAGGCGGACCTGCGCAGTTGGACGACGCTCCCCGCCGAGTTTCAGGTGGCCCGCAAGCGGGTCGCGCCTGGCACGTACAAGTTCACGGTGGAGTATGGCGGCCGGACCACCAACCATGAGGTTACGGTCAAGCCGGGGCGCGTGGCCCTGGCTGTCGTTCGTCGTTTTTAGCCCGGCGCCTGACGTTTCAGCGCCTTCACGCGGCTTGACCCCTGTTCGGCGCGGCCCCTAGTGTCCGCGCGCTTTTTCAACCCGAGGAGCACCACATGTTGCGTCGATGCGCGTTGATGGTTGGAGTCACGCTGTTCTCCCAGTCCGCTTTCGCTGAGTTCAAGGTGGGGTACGTCGACCTGCAGCGTGCACTTCAGGAAGTGGGAGAAGGCCGGAGCGCCAAGGAGCGCCTCAAGGTGGACCTGGAGAAGCGCAAGAAGGAGCTGGAGGGGGAACAGAACAAGCTCCGCGACGAGAAGGGCGTGCTCGACAAACAGGGCAGCATGATGAGCGAAGAGGTGCGCACCCAGAAGCTGACCGACCTGCAGAAGCGGCTCTATGAGCTGACGCAGAAGGCCGAGAAGATGCAGCTGGAGATGACCCAGGCGGAACAGAAGGAACTGAAGAAGATCTTCGAGAAGATGGACCCGATCATCGCCTCCATCGCGCAGCGCGAGGGGCTGACGATGGTGTTCGAGAAGACGGACTCCGGTCTGGTGTACGCACCGGCGAGCCTCGACCTGACCAACGAGCTCGTTCGCACCTACAATGACAAGAACCCCAGCAAAGACTCGCCCCCGAAGAAGGACGACAAGGGGTTGGCTCCCGTGGCGCCGAGCGCCGCGTCCTTGAAGAAGTAGACGGTCGTGGGGCGGCCCCTCAGCGAGCTGGCGCGCGTCGTCGATGGAATCATCGACGGCGACGCGACGATCAACATCGTGGGCGTCAACGTGCTGCGCGAGGCGGAACCGGGACAGCTCTCGTTTTTCGCCAGCGCCCGGTACCGCGGTCAGCTGCAGCAGACCAGAGCATCGGCGGTCCTGGTGCCGAAAGGCACCGCGCGGGCGACGGGTGCCACCTTCGTGCAGGTGGACAACCCGCACCTGGCCTTCGCGGCCATCTTGAGAGAGTTCTACCCGCAGCCGGAGCGGGTCCCGGGCATCTCGCCCCAGGCGTTCGTCGACGCCTCAGCCCGGGTGGACAGCAGCGCGACGGTGATGCCGTTCGCCTCCGTGGGCCCTCGGGCGGTGGTGGGCCCGCGCTGCGTGCTGTTCCCCGGCGCGTTCGTCGGCGAGGGGGCGCGCCTCGGCGCAGACTGTGTCTTGCGGGCCAACGCGGTCGTCGAGCACGGTTGTGTGCTGGGTGATCGGGTGACCTTGCATGCCTCGGCGGTCATCGGCGCGGATGGGTTTGGCTACGCCCAGGATTCGAAGACACAGACGCACGTGAAAATTCCACAGGTGGGCACGGTGGTGATTGAAGACGACGTCGAGATCGGCGCCGGGTCGTGCGTGGACCGAGCCACGGTCGGGCAAACGCTGGTGGGCCGCGGGACCAAGATCGACAACCTGGTGCAGGTCGGCCACAACGTGCGAATCGGTCGCGCGTCCATTTTGTGCGGTCAGTCCGGGGTCTCGGGTTCCTCGGAGCTGGGAGAGGGCGTGGTGCTGGCGGGCCAGGCGGGCGTGGCCGGTCACATCAAGGTGGGCGACCGGGCCACCGTGGGGGCTCAGGCCGGGGTGATGTCGGACGTCGAGCCCGGCACCATGGTGACGGGAGCTCCGGCATTTCTGCACCAGGACTTTCTCAAGTCGGCGGCGGGCTTCGCCCGGTTGCCAGAGTACCGGCGTCAGCTGCGCGAGTTGCTGGAGCGCGTGGAGGCGCTGGAACGGGGGACCAAGCCATGATGGACATCGTCGAGATTCAGAAGCTGTTGCCTCATCGGTACCCGTTCCTCCTGGTCGATCGCGTGGTCTTGCTCGAGCCGGGGAAGCGAATCGTCGCCTTCAAAAACGTCACGGCGAACGAACCCTTCTTCGTGGGCCATTTTCCGGGGCACCCGGTGATGCCCGGCGTGCTGATGCTGGAAGCCCTGGCTCAGGCCAGCGCGCTCCTCGGCTACAAGTCGACCGGCCTCGACCCGGACAAGAAGGTCACGTACCTGATGGCCATCGAGTCGGCGAAGTTTCGGCGCCCGGTCGTCCCCGGCGACGTGCTCACGCTCGAGGTTGAGGTGGCGCGGATGAAGGCGTCGGTGCTGAAGACGCGCGGCGTGGCCAAGGTCGGTGACGCGGTTGCGGCAGAGGCTGAGATTCTCGCCATGGTCGTCGACAAAGACGCGGCCGCTGGAGCGACGCCATGACCATTCACGCCACCGCCATCGTTCACAAAGGGGCGGAGCTCGACAGCACGGTCGAAGTCGGGCCCTACGCGATCATCGGCCCCAAGGTGCGCATCGGCGCCAGAACCACCGTCGGCCCCCACGCAGTGATTGAAGGTCGCACCACGATTGGCGCCAACAACCGCATCTTTCAGTTCGCGGCGCTGGGCGCGATTCCGCAGGACTTGAAATACGCCGGGGAAGACACCTCGCTCGTGATTGGCGACGAGAACCAGATTCGCGAGTTCGCCACGCTCCACATCGGCACGGCGGGTGGTGGCGGAGTGACCCGGGTGGGGAGCCGCAACCTGTTCATGGCCTACTCTCACGTGGCGCACGACTGCGTGGTGGGCAACGGGTGTGTCCTCGCCAACAGCGCCGCGCTCGCCGGCCACGTCGAGGTGGGCGACCACGCGATTCTGGGCGGACTTTCCGGCGTGCATCAGTTCACCCGCATCGGGGCCTTCGCCTTCATCGCCGCCGGGGCCATCGTGGCGATGGACGTGCCGCCCTACTGCACGGCCCAGGGCGACCGGGCCGAGTTGGCCGGGCTCAACACCGTGGGGCTGAAGCGCCACCACTACACGGAAGAACAGATTTCGCGCATTCGCGACGCGTACAAGGTGCTCTTCCGCTCGAAGCTTGGGCTCAATGAAGCGTTGTCCAAGTTGCAGGCGGAGTTCGGCGGCCACCCGGAAATTGAAGTCTTCCTCGCGTTTCTGTCGCATTCGAAGCGCGGCATCACGCGGTGACCGTGAAACGGCTCGGAATTCTCGCCGGCAACGGACGGCTGCCTGAGCTCATACTCGAGGCCGCCCGCGCCGAAGGGACCGTGGTTCACGTGGTGGGGCTCGATGGCGAGGTGGACCCTGCGCTGGCAACCTCGGCCGCGACGTTCGACCTGGTGCGGGTGGGTGAACTCAAACGCATCGCCCGGATTCTGCTCGGACACGGCGTGACCGAGATGGTGATGGCGGGTGGTGTTCGCCGCGTGGGCTCCGCGCTGCGCTTTCGGCCGGACGCCGGCATGTGGAAGGTGCTGCGGTCGGTGCGAAGCCTTCGCGACGATGAACTCCTCCGCGCCATCGCCGCCTGGTTTGAAGCCGAGGGTTTGAAGGTGGTGTCGGC
>CAZFXD010000019.1:0-3427 GCA_964522795.1 uncultured Myxococcaceae bacterium | reverse complement strand
CCAAGCCCGGGCAAGACGAGCGCTTTGATTTGCCGACCGTGGGCCTCGTGACGCTGGAGGTGATGCGCGAGGCCGGCGCGCGCGTGCTGGCGGTGGAGGCCGGGCGAACCGTGGTGCTCGACGCGGAGCGCCTGTTCAGAACCGCTGAACAACTGGGCATCACCGTGGTGGGCGTCGCGCTTGCGCACGGGGCGCGCGAAGCGTCAAATCGAGCCATATGAAACGCCTCCTTCTACTCAGCAGTCTGGTGTGGGCCGGCACGGCATCGGCCGATGCCATCGACGTCCAGGTGAAGAACCGCGCGGCGATGGGGCAGGGCTACCCGGAAGTGCACCTGGCGATTCTGGAGCCCATCGCGGGGTTCCGCCTGCAGTTGAAGCGGAGCAACGGCGAGAAGATCGACGTCAAAGGGGGCGGCAAGCCAGGCGTGGTTCGGGTGATTGACCTGACCCAGCCCGAGGGCACCTTCAGCTACGAGGGCACGCTGACCATCAACCTGCCCAACGGAACGCAGGCCTCGATGCCGCTCAAGTTTGACGCGTCGCTGTTCGGGCCGCTGCGCATGACGGTGGACGAGAAGAAGCTCGACCTGGAGCACCAGAGCCTCGAGCTGTCCTTGAACCATTACGCAGGAAAGGCCCAGCTGCGCGTCATCATGGACACCGGCGACGTGGCCTTCGACGGCGAGATTCCCTTCAACGGCGAGGCGCCCGGAACGCCGCTCAAGGTCACCTGGCCCAAAGCGCCGGGCAAGGTCCTGACGATCGCGCTCAAGGCGTTCGACACCGAGACGTTCTTCACCGGCACGGAGCTCTCGCCCTGGAGCTACGACGTTCCCCATGACGAGCTGAACTTCGACACCGGCAAGTGGGACATTCGGCCCAGCGAGCAAGGCAAGCTGGACAAGGCCGCCTCCACGATTCGCGACGTGGTGATGAAGGTCGGCCGTCACGTGGACCTGAAGCTCTACGTCGCGGGGTGCACGGACACGGTCGGCGACAAGGCCATGAACAAGACGCTCTCGCTCAACCGGGCCAAGAGCATCGCCAACTACTTCCGCAAGGAAGGCATTCGGCTTCCCATCTTCTTCGACGGCTTCGGTGAAGACGCGCTGCTCGTCGGAACGCCGGACGAGACCGATGAGCAGCAGAACCGGCGCGCCATGTACATCGTCTCGGTGAACCTGCCCAACTTGAAGGGGCTGTCGGTCACCCCGCGCTGGCAGAAACTGTAGGCGCAGTTACGGGGCGGGCTCGGTCGGCCGGAACTTCACCGTCACCGTTTCGTTCGGCCTCACCGTGATGGGGAATTGCTGCGTTCGGCGCGTGTGCTGCGCTTCAACCACGTAGTTTCCCGGGGCCAGCTTGAACGCCTTCTGGCCGGTGACTTCGCCGACGCTGCGGCCGGAAATCTTCACCACGCCGTAGGGAATGGCGTCGACCAGCACTGCGCCCCTGGGCGCCGAGGCCCGGGGGGCTGGTCTGGCCGTGTCGGCTGGAGGTCGCGGTTGGGGCTCGGCGGGCGCTGCCGCGCTCGGCGAGGGAACCGCCTGGGCGACGGCCGCAGGGACCTCCGGGGCGTCAGGCGCGGGGCGATTGTCCTGCGGCGCGGGCGGGGTGACCGGGTTGTCCGGGAGAGCCACCGCGGAGGCGGGGGGAGGCCGGGGAGCCGTCGGTTCCGACGGCGGAGGCGGCAGGTTCGCGCTCGGGAGGGCGAGCTCCAATGGGCCCGCGCGGCGCGGGTCGTCTGGGGCCCGTGTGGACGACGCGACGAAGGCGACCAGCGCGCTCAAGGCCACCACGCCGCCCAGCACGAGCGCCGGGCGGCGCGGCCAGCGCGTCGGGCTCTCGGGGTGGGAGGGGCGAATGACCGTGGCGGGTGTGGCGAGCGCGGGCTGGCTGACAATCGTGTCTGCGGGCGGGGGCGCCGGGGTCACCAGCGTGGCGGGCACCCCAGTGGCTGCGGGAGCCTCCGGCGCTGGCGGCGGCGATGCGGCGGCCGCGTCGGGCGAGGGAGAGCGAACGGTCTGTTCAACCCCGCGTCCCGGGCTGGCCACCGTCGCCGCGAACAGGTGCGGGGCGTCTGGTCCAGGGGCTGACGCACCCGACATCGACAGTTCGGGGATGGGAATGTCGGTGGCGCTGTCCGGTTCGTCGGGGATGACGCCGGAGAGCCACGCGGCGAGGTTGGTGTCTTCGGCCGAGCGCGCGTGCTTCAGCACAAAGTTGGCGAGCGCGCGCTCCAGCTCCCACGCCGATTGGAAGCGGTCGGCGACGTTCCGCGCCAGGGCTTTCATGACGATGGCGTCCAGCTCGGGCGGGACGTCGGGGTTCAGTCGCAGCGGCGGGGCGATGTGGCGTTCCTGAACGGCGCGCAGCACCGCGATGTCGCTCTCGCCTTCGAACAGGCGCCCGCCCGTCAGGAGCTCCCACAGAATGATGCCGAGGGCGAAGATGTCGGTGCGCGCGTCGACAGCCTCGCCCCGCGCCTGCTCCGGCGACATGTAGGCGAACTTGCCTTTGAGCGCGCCCGGCGCGGTGGCCGACGTCGAGGCCTTGGCGATGCCGAAGTCGGTCAGCTTCACCGCTCCGTCGCGGGAGATGAGGATGTTGTGGGGCGTCACATCGCGGTGGACGACGAGCAGGGGTTGCCCGCGGTCGACCAGGGCGTGCGCGTAGTGAAGGCCTCGAGCCACGTTGGCGCCGATTTCAGACACCAGCACGGGCGGAAAGACGCGGTGCAGCTCCCGAGCTCGGCGAGACAGCTCCCAGAGCGAGGCGCCCCGCACGTACTCCATGGCGATGAAGTAGGTGTCCTCGTGTCGCGCAAAATCGAAAATCTGCACGATGTTGCCGTGGTTCAACTTCGAGGCGACACGGGCTTCCGCGATGAACATCTGGACGAAGCCGGGGTCCTTGGAGAGGAAGGTGCGAATCTGCTTAATCACCACCTCTTTGTTGAACCCTTCGGGGCCCACCTTCACCCCAAGGTAGATCTCGGCCATGCCGCCCTCTGCGAGCCGGCGCTTCACCACGTAGCGGCCAATCGTCGTGCCAGGTTGGAGCATGAACGGAGGGTGGTGCGCTTTCCCGAGGGGCCGAAGTCTAGTAGGCGCGACCGCGTCCGACAGCATGATGTTCCGAAAACTCCTCGCCACCGGGTTGTCCATGCTGAGCGCCAGTTCCTTCGCCGGGGCCCGAACGGCCGTGGTGGGCGTGGGCGACTGCGCGAATCGTGAGTTGATCTCCCACCTGGAGCAGATCGAGGCTGTGGCCGCCGCGCGCGACGGGGTCGAGGTCGTTCGCGCCAGCGAGGCGTTGGAGCGTCTGAAGCCTCGCGCGCAGGTCTCGTTCGAAGAGGCGAGCGCGCTGCTGGACGGTGCGCAGACGCAATTCTACAGCGTGCAGCACGACAAGGCGCTGGAGGC
>CAZFXD010000018.1:0-32964 GCA_964522795.1 uncultured Myxococcaceae bacterium | reverse complement strand
ATGCGGAGCGCGCGGGCGGCGTCGACGTCGTCGCCCGAGAACGCCAGCTCGCGCGCCACGCCCTGACCCACAATCGCCGGCAGTCGCGCCAGGGTCCCCACGTCGGCCACCATCGCGAGCTTCACTTCGCGCACGCTGAACTTCGCGTCCGCTGAACACAGGCGAATGTCGCACGCGGTGATGAGGTCGACGCCCCCGCCGATGCACCAGCCGCTGATGGCGGCGACGACGGGTTTCCGGCACCGCGCCACGGCGGTGTTGGCGCTCTGCATGCGGCGAATGGTGGCCAGCAGTTGGGTGCGGGCGGAGGCCGTCACGTCGGGCGCGAGAAGCGCCGCGAGGTCACCCGCCATCGCGGTCAGGTCGAGCCCGTAGCTGAAGTGCGCTCCTCCACGCAGGACAACGGCGCGCACCGACGGGTCTTCATCGAGCCGGGCGAACAGCCCCGGCATCTGCGTCCAGTAGTCGGGGCCCATGCGGTTGGCTTTGCCGCTGGGGGTGAGCACCACGTCGGCGACGCCCTCGTGGACTTCGACGCTCGCGCAGCTGAATTCGGAGAAGGTCATGGCCGAGACACTCGCACGTCGCCGGCGTGAAGCGCGAGTGAAGTTCACCGCGGGCCGCGGGCCCACTCGATTGATCAGACGCGGCGCCTCGGAGTTCGGCTCACAAGGCGCGCGAACTGAAACCACCTCGTGACTGCGCGTGGCGCGTCGCGTTGCGAACCACCACCTACAACTGCGAAGACCCGCCCGTCTTTCGAGGGGGTACACATGTCAGCGAAGGTTCTGGGGGCGGGCGCCTTGGCGCTTGTGGCCGTTGGGTGCTCAAGCACGTTGAAAACGCCATTGCCTGATGGCGGTTTTCCGCCGGCGGTCGAGTTCTGCGGCAATGCAACCGACGACGACGGTGACGGGCTGATTGATTGCCAGGACGACGACTGTTTCTCCGACGCCTCGTGTGTCCTCTCCTGTCTCGACCTCTGCCTGTCCGGCGACAAGATCTGCGACACCGCGGGGCTGAAGACGTGCGCCAAAGACCCTGTGAGCGGCTGCTTTGGGTACGGACTCTCCACGGCGTGTACGGGCGGTAACGTGTGCAGCGGGGGCGCGTGCGTGACGTCGTGCTCAGCCGTGTGCACCGCTGGCGCCACCCAGTGCTCTGCTTCGGGAGGCGTCGTGACCTGTCAGTCGTTTGGCGCCGGGTGTACGGATTGGGTCGGTCCCACCGCCTGCGGGGCAAATGAGATCTGCAGCGGGGGTGCGTGCGTTCCCCAGGGGCAATGCGTCAACCAGTGCACCCAGGGAGACAAACGCTGCACCACGTCAGGCTACGAGCAGACGTGCGTGAAGCTCTCCACCGGCTGCACGGAGTGGTCTTTCCCCGCCTCGTGCGGGAGCGGGTCCAGTTGCGCTGCCGGCAAACCCGGCTGCCAGACGAATTCCGGAGGCTGCACCGATGGCGCGAAGCGGTGCGCCGCCAATGGAAGCGCGGTGGAGCAGTGCCTCTCGGGCCAGTGGAATGTCTCCCAGAGCTGCGGGCAGGGGTGCGCGGCCGGTGCGTGCACCACCACCACCACCTGCGCCGCGGGGGCGGTGCGCTGCAGCGGCAACGACGTGCAGACGTGCAACTCCACCGGAACCGCGTGGCTCCACCAGACCAGCTGTCAGATGGGCTGTGCCAGCGGCTTGTGCACGGACACCTGCACCGCGGGGAAGAAGCGGTGCAACGGTCAGGTGCCCGAGACGTGCAACGCCAGCGCCAGTTGGGTGGCGGGCGTGACCTGCCCCCTGGGGTGTTGGTTGGGCGAGTGCATTGAACCGGACCTGGTGGTCGACGGGACCACCGTCACGCTCGACGGCGACAAGCGCTACGGCAACGCCATCGTGGTGCGCGATGGAGGCACGCTCAAGGTCGGCTCCAGCGCCTCGCTCACGCTGCGCGCGAAGAGCATCTTCGTCGAAGCGGGCTCCCGCATCACCGGTGACTCGGTCAACTACGCCACGACGGGCGGGAGTCATTACGACGACGACTCCAGTGCCGTGCCGGGGCCGAAGTACTCCAGCTACTACCCGGGCGGCGGCGCGATTCGCCTCCTCGCGGACACCATCAAGATTGACGGCGATGTGAGCAGCAACGGGTACTACCAGCAGTACCGCGGCGACATTGTCGTGGCGGCGGACTCCATCTCCGGCGACGCGGGCTTCACCGGTTACTACGTCAAGCTTCTGCACGGCGCTTCGGACGCCCTCGCCGTTCACGCCAGCAGCGGGTACGGCACGTTCCGCTCTGCGATGCCTCCCGACCGGCTCTCCAGCACCACGCACCCTGACCCGACGCTTTGGTACAACGACGGGCAGCCCACCGTGTCAGTGGCGTGGAGCAAGCCCTTCGCCAGCGCGAACGGCTACTACTGGCTCAGCACGTCGGACTCGAACGAGCTGCCCGCGCCCGGGTTCACCTCCAGCAAGTATGCGACCGGTGAGGCCATCTCCTTCCCGTCGAGCCAGCTCTATGCGGACATGAACTACGTGCACGTGGTCACGGTGGATTCGAAGTCGACCGTGGGAACCATCAAGACGTCGTTCCCGGTTCAAATCAATCGTGTGCCACCGGCGGCGGTCTCACCGAGCCACAACAGCTCGACCTGGACCAACGACCCCGCGGTCTTCATGAAGTGGACCAACACCGTGTCGGACGCGAGCTTCACCGGCTACGCGTACGTGTTGGACCACTTCATGGACACGATTCCCGGCCCGACGGCGACGTTCACCACCAACAAACAGACCCTGCTGGCGGGAACGCCGAACGGCCTGTGGTTCTTTCACGTCGTGAGCAAGGACACGCGCGGCTTCTTCACCAAAGCCGCGAGCCACACCATGGTGTTGGTGGGTCCCGAGCCGCTCAAGGAGGCGGTGTCCGGCACCATCACTGATTCGAGCTCTGGCGCGGCGCTCGACGCGGTGACCATCAAGGTCAACCACGGGGTGTACCAGGCGAAGACCGGGCCTTCGGGTGTGTACACCTACGTGAACGGACTGTACGTCGGTGAGTGGGTGCTCACCGCGGAGAAGGCCGGGTACACCACGGCGACCAAGACCATCTCGCTCGTGAAAGGTACGCCGGCCGTCGTCGATTTTGCCCTGGTGAAGAACCTCTAGCTTGCCTGCGGACCGGGCAGGTCATTGAGCTCGTCGGGGTTTTCGCGCAGGCTTTCGGTTATGCGCCAGAACTCCGGCTCGTTCAGCCTCGCCGCGGCGGCCTTCATCACGGGAGTCTTGGCGCTCGGGGGCTGCGACGCGCCGCTGAACACCGGAGGCCAGGATGGCGGCGCCGGTGGTGGCGGTCAGTCCACAGGCGGCAGCGGAGGAGGCGGCTCCGGGGGCGGGAGCGTCGGTGGCGGCTCGGGCGGTGGGAGTGTCGGCGGCGGCGCCGGCGGTGGGAGCGTCGGTGGCGGTGCGGGCGGCGGGAGTGCAGGTGGAGGCTCGGGCGGTGGGACCGGCGGGGGGACGAGCGCTGCTGACGGCGGTTTTGTCATCACCGCCATCCCTCAAGCCGTGGTGAACCTGGCCATCGCGGCGCCGCTCGGCTGGTTCGGCGTCAACACCTCGACGGGTGACCGGTATTGCTCTGACTGTGATGGTCAGTCTGTGCTGCTGGCCCTCTCGTCCTTCAGCGGCAACACCTCGTCAGACGCGCGGCTGCTGCAGCAGATTCGCTACGTGATTGGGAACGGGAGAGACCCGTTCGGCAACGGCGGCTACGTCTCGCAGCACGAGCGAATGATGACGGCGATGTTCGCCATCGCGAAGAAGACGCCGCGCATCTGGAATCAACTGACGTCCACTGAGATCTCAAAGATTGATCTCGAGATGAAAGGCACCCTCGTGGGGGCGGCCTACACCACCGCGGACCTCACCAACGCCAGCAGCACGCCCAAAGGCATCGACGGCGACACCAACCTGAACCGCGATTGGAACCCGAACTACCGCGAAGGCATGGTGGGCGCGGTCATCGTCTCCACGCTGTATTTCGGCGGGCGGACGGCCACCGAGGCTTTGCTCAACTCGTATGATCAGGCGGCGTTCGTGAGCGCGCTCCAGGCCGCCGGCCTCACGCACATGTACAACATCTTCAACACTGCCACGGCCACGCCCTCGGCCGGCGCTCCCAGCGGCACGGCGGTGGCGGCGGGCATCAAGAACTACCGCTTCAAGACCTTCACGCTTGATCAGCTCTTCGACATCTATCTGAACCTGGCCAATGACACCTTCAGCACCCAGGTCGATTGCGGCCTCAACAATGGGGCCGGGGTCGCCGTGGCGGGTGGCCAGTTCTCCGGTCTTCTGGTGGCCGGTTGCGCGCAACTCCCGAACAAAGGGGTCACCGGGCAGCTCAAAGAGTTCCACTCCGTCGATGCCAACGGTCAGCGAAGCGCGACCTTCTACGCCTACGATGGTTTGAAGCCCGACCTGAACAACCTCGCCACCATGCTCGCCTACGGCGTGGTTCCCCGGGGCGCGGCCACCAGCGCGGCGGCGGCGAAGATCTCAGTCGGTGCGACCGACCTCTTCTACAAAGTGGTGCAGGGCTACCGGAACTACGCCAAGGGAAACGACTACGGCGTGTACAAGTTGGCCGCGAACGGAGTGGGCGATGGGTTCGAGTACTACCGGCCCTTCTGGGAGCAGGTCCTGGCGCCCACGCTCGGGCTGTGACCCCGCGTCGTTGAGCGAGACCAGCGCCGACGCTATTCGCTGTCGTTCCACCCGAGCGACCCGCGCCGCTTCGGCGCTTCGCCGTCGCTCGTCTCCCCGCCGAACTGCTTGCCGAAACGCGCCGCCGTCTCTTCCGGAAACTCGCGGGCGCGCACGCGAATCTTCTGCTTCAGGTGCTCGGGCTTGCGCGTGTCGTTGACGAGGTCGATGAGCTCCAACGCCAGTGGCGCGTTCCGGGGGCTCGATTCGAGGTCGATCGCGAACTCCAGAATCGGCGTGAGGTCTTCGAAGAACGTGGGCTCGGACCGGCGGCTCTCCATCCACGCCACGAGCGCCTCTCGGCCGCCGTCAGCGAAGCGGGCGACCCCGCCTTCTTTGATGATGGCCTGGGTCAATGCTTCGTCTGCGCCGCTGGCCATGATGTCAAACCCTTTAGCAAAGCGACGCGGCGGTTGCCATTCCGCCACTGTCACTTTCGCCTCTCAACCGTCGGAAATCATGTTGCTTACCCGGGGGGTTAGGAAAATGATGACCCCCGCAAAACTGATCATTCACCGTCCGCGATAATTCTGTCTAACCGCAGTTGACGCCCGGGAGGGCCCCCATGTCGAACACGATTTCGCCGAGCACCGTCGCGCCGCTTCGTCCCAACACGAGCGCGGCGCCCGCAGGCTTCACGCGCGACCCCAACATTCGCGCGTGGGCGCGTGAGCTCGAGCAGGACTGCCGCCGCGGCGTCGCGGCGATGTGCGTCATCGAAGCCGGCAACGCCAAGCTGGAGAAGTGGGCCTTCGCGTACCACACGAACCTCGCCAAGGAAGCGAACCTCCTCTCGGCGCCCCCGGGCGGCAAGCTGAACCTGACCGCGCTGGTCAACGTCAGCGGCCACACCGGCCAGGTGGAGACCTACGCCAAAGATCCCAAGCAGACGTTCAACGTCTCCGTCACGGGCCCGGACGGCAAGACCCAGTCGATGAAGGTGAACCGCACCAAGCCGACCGGCGCTGAGTACGTCGTCGCGGTCGACATGCAGATCGACGTCTCCAAGCCCGGCACCTACGTCATCTCGGGCTGGCCGGAGGGTTCGGGCGGCGCGGGCGGCTACGTGGAAGGTCGCCAGTACAAGCTCCACGTGGGCAAGCAGAACTTCTTCAACGCGGCGTCGATCAAGCCCGGCGTGCAGGCCTGGAAAGAACCGTAACCCGATCTTCTGGAGACGCCATGAAGGTTAAAGGACACGGGGCGCAGGCGCCTCGCGTCGCCGGCGATGCGTCGCTGGCGACCGAGGGAAAGCACAAGAAGCACGACAAGCACGCGAAGGCCGAAACGCCCGTGGTGGAGTCGGCTTCGCCCAGCGCCACGCCTTTGACCGGTCAGGCGGCGACGCCTCAAGCTCCAGCGGCTGGCGCGAGCCCGTCGCTGGGCTTTGTCGTCGAAGAGAAGGACGGCAAGCACGACCTGCTGCCGCCGGTGAAGACGCTCCTGCACAAGTACGAGCAGAAAGATGAAGCCAAGCGCTCCTATGAACGCGTGTTGACCGTGCTGGCCAAGGTCGACAGCTTCATCGGCACCGAGACTGATCCGAACAAGCTGGTCGACAACATGTTGACCAATGATCTCCGGCGCACCGTGTTCCTGCTGCAGGGCCAGATGCGGTTGTACGGAGACCTGATTGGTCCCCAGGGCAAGGACCTGGAAGCGAAGGCCAAGGCGCTCGAAGACGCGCTGGGCAACACGCTTCTCTACCAGGGCCTGATGAAGACGGCAGAAGAGAAGGGCGCGTCGCCCAAGGTGAAGGCGTACTTCGCAGGACAGCTCGACCTGACCCGGAAGGCGCTCACGGACCTCGTGGCTGCGCACTGGACGCCTGATCCCGCCAAGGGTGGGCAGATCGACGCGGTGGACGACTTTCTCAAGGTGATGAGCGACGTCGACTGGCCCGGCTACAACAAAGACGCGGAGTACCTGGCGGACCAGATTCGCGCGCACGTGGAGACGACCTCCGAGAAGTCGTTCGACATGACGGACATGGCCAACGGCATTCACGCGCTGCGCCGCGCGTTGCGCTGGACGCACCTGTTCTACGAAGCGGCGGGCGGCCTGGTGCAGCTGGACGCGAACAAGAACCCGGTGCCCGAGTTCACGGCGCTCCTTGACGCCGAGGTGGCGAAGTCGAAGTTCATGACCTTGCCTGACCCGGCCCGCGAGAAGGACCCGGTCAAGCTCTCCAAGAGCATCTACGTGGCCAACCTCGACGCGATGCTGAAGCTGGGCGCGCTGAAAGACCGCGGCGAGCCGGTGGACCACTTCGCCGAAGCGATGCTGGCTGTGGGCGAAGCCAAAGACGTGGCGGACTCCCGCACCAAGGCGGCCGCGTTCCTCGGGGCGGCCGAGACGGCCGACGGGGTCGTTCACGCCGAAGCCCGCGCCATCTACGACGGCATCAAGCAGTCGGGTCTGTTTGAAGCGCAGATGGACGAGCTGGAAGCGGTCAGCAAGGCGCGCGCCAAGGACCACTGATCATGACCTGCATTAACGCCTCGGCCACAGCCCTCGACACCAACCCGGCCTACTACACGGTCGACGTCGACCTCGGGAACGGCCAGCACAAATACGTGGTGTACGACAACCTGGCCGAGGCCCAGGCGGACATTCAGGCCCACGCCAACGTCGGCCTGGTGTGGAACAACGGCCAGTACGTCTGGAACCCCAACAGCACCTTCACCGCGGCCCCGACGACGCCCGCGCCGGTCAACATCAACCCGGCCCCCGCGGCGGGCGCCCCGATTCCGGGCTCGGCCATCAACGCCACGCCGGCCGCCGCGGCGCCGGTCATCACCGGGACGCAGATGTCCACCGGCGACATCACCGGGGTGACCCTGACCAAGTCGGGCAACGGCGCCACCGTCGACATCACTGTCGGGCACAACGCGCCCGGCGAGCAGATGACGTACGACCTGATGGTGATGATCAACGGGACCTGGATTCAGTTGAAGCAGTACGGGCCATTTCCCGGGGACCCGTCGTCGTACGACACCAAACACAGCTTTCAGGTCGACTACGCCGAGCTGACGCAGCTCGTTCAATCGCAGGGGGCCACCGCGCTGACCATTGGCGCCGGGGCGCAAATCGGCATCAACGCCAATTTCCCCACCGGCCACAACCAGGGCATCACCACCGGCGGAAGCGCCGGGGGTCCGTTCAACCTTCCGTAAGTCCCATGACCGTCAAGACCGTCAAGAAGCAGCCAATCAAGAGCTACACGATGGTGCTCGAGGACCCGAAGGGCAAGCCGAAGCTCATCGCTGCGCCCAAGCCGCAGGAGCTGAAAGATTACGCCTCGACCCAGGGCGTGGTGGGGCACCTGTTTATTCCGGGGCAGGAATGGAAGAGCGCATTCACGCGCTTTCCCAAACCCTCGGACGCGGCTCTGACGGGCGCGGCCGTCAACCCGGCGAACGCGACGGTCCTCATCGGCGACATCAGCGGCATTTCTGCGAAGAAGGTGCGAGGCGGCTTCGAAGTCAAAGTCGACACGGTCCACGTGATGCCGGGCGACAACGTGACGTACGAGCTGTACGCGCAAATCAGCGGCACCTGGCTGTTTCTCACCACCCTGGGCGTGAAGGTGCCGGTGCCCAAAGGCAAGTACAGGTCGTCGCAGGAATTCACGGTGTCGTACGCAGACTTGAACAAGGCGTTGAAGGACCAGGGCGCGGCGTCGAATTTGAAGATCGCCGCCGGTGCGCCGCTGGGGATTCGGGTACAGTTTGCGTCCGGGCACGACCAGGGCGCGAACGGAGCGGGTGGCAGCAACGGGCCGTTTACAGCGCCATAGACTTTACGAAAGTTCACACGGAACAAAGGGGAACAAGACCATGCCGAAAATCACCAACGTGCAGCCTCCCATCGCCGCCGGCGTCGCCACCGCCGCTGGTACCAAAGCGCCGAAGCCGGCCATCATGCCCGCCGTGACGCCGGTGGACCCGCCCGGGTTCAAGCCGCCCCTCGACGTGGAGCTCAAGTTCTCCCCGGAGATGGTCGCTCAGTACCCCGGGCTGCTGCTGAAGGACGGACAGTTCTTGAGCCACCTGGAGACCGAGACCAAGTGGAAGGTCGACCTGTCGAAGATCGCCGAGTTCGAGAAGAAGTTTGAACAGCTGGTGGCCGACCCTGCGCTGTTGGAGAAGGTGATGGGCGAGAAGGGGTGGAAGCTCACCCCGGTCGACAAGTACTACGTGAAAGATTCTGCCGGGAAGGTGAAGCGCGGCGCCGATGGTCTGCCCGAGCTGAACCCCATGGTGGACACGTACTTCGACACCAAAGATCACAAGCTCGCCAAGGCGTGCGCCGCCCTGCGCTTCCGCGAACTGGAAGGCGACAAGGTCAACAACATCAACCTGAAGCCGGGTCCCGGCCGCGTCGACAACGCCACGGGTACGGCCACGCGCATCGAATACGACATGGACGTGGCGCCGGGCACCAAGAAGAACCCCAAGCTGGCGCAGGAGTTCTTCGAGTCTAATGAGCAGTTGAACCCGTTCCGCATGATGACCCAGGTGGTTCCGGGGCTGAAGCCGGCGGAGGCGCTGAACCCCTCGGTGGAGATCAGCGACAAGCGCTACAAGTTCATCCTCGAGAACGCCTCGGGCCTGGCGATCGAGCTGTCGCTCGACGACGTGACGGCCAAGTCGCTCGACGACAAGAAGGCCAAGCCGGCGCGGTTCGGCCAGCTGGAGATGGAAGTGAACCACATGCAGTTCCACGCCGAGGCACCGGTGGACACCGCCGCGTTCCTGGCCAACCTGGGCTCAAACGCCACGCTGGGCGGCCCGCCGCGCATTCACGTCCCGAACGACGTGAACAACCCGCTCATCCCGCAAGACCCGACCTACATTCAGCACTCCAAGGCCACGGCGGCGCTGGGCAAGTTCCTCTACGGCGACAAGCAGATTGAGCTCGGCCAGCAGAAGTGCCACGTGGCCGCGACGTTGATGGGCCTCATCAAGTAGCCGATGCCCAAAGTCGCTTCAGCCGCGGGAGTTCGGGCCATGTCGTCCAAGGCGCCAGCTGAGCTTGAGGTCCGCAAGTTGCGCGACCTCAACCTCGGCGCTCGTGCGTCGATTGGTCGCCCGAAGTTTGTCTCCGCTGCGAGCGGCATCGCGAAGGTGGGAAACTTCTTCTACGTCGCGCCGGACGACGAGAAACACATCGCCCGGTTCGACGTGAAGGGGAAGACGCCGGGCGCGTTGCTTCGCGCGGTCGACGGTGGGCTCCCACAGGCGCTGGTGCCGCGAAAGAAGAAGAAGCCCGACTTCGAATCGGTGTGCGTGCTCCCGGCGTTTTCGGGGTTTCCCAACGGCGCGGTGATGGCCACCGGCTCTGGTTCAGGCCCCAACCGCCAGCGCGCGGCGCTGTGGGCGCTCAATGCCGATGGTTCCACGAAGGGCCAGCCTCGCCTGGTGGACTTCTCGCCCCTGTACAAGGCGCTCGCCGCCAAAGTGGAAGACCTCAACATCGAGGGCGTCACGGTGGTGGGGAACCACCTGCGCCTGCTCCAGCGCGGGAACGAGAGCGGCAGCAAGAACATGCTCATCGACCTGGACCTGAAGAAGGTGCTGGGCGCCCTGGCGGCGGGGCACTCGCCCACCGAGTCGATGGTCACGGCGAAGAAGACGGTCGAGCTGGGAACGCTGAGCGGGGTGCGGCTCTGCTTGTCCGACGCGTCGGCGCTCCCCGACGGCCGCATGGCGTTCTCCGCCGTGGCAGAAGACACCGCGTCGTCGTTTGAGGACGGGCCGTGCCTGGGGTCGGCCGTGGGCATCATCGGCACGGACGGGCGCGTGGAGCGCATCAAGACCCTGAGCGGCTACAAAGTGGAAGGCGTGCACGCCGAGCTGCAGGGCAAACTGGTTCGCCTGACCATGGTGTGCGACGCGGATGACCCGAAGAAGGCTTCGCCGCTGCTGTCTGCCGTCATTTGAATTCGGGTGCCTCGGAGCTGTGCCTCGCCTGCGGCATGTGCTGCGACGGCACGCTCTTTGGCTTCGTGGCGCTGCGGGCCGGTGAAGACGCGGCGCTCACCGCGTCGGGACTCGCCCTTCGAACTCGGAAAGATGGCCGGTGGTCCTTGCCGCAGCCGTGCGCGGCGCTTCGCGGCACGGCGTGCGCTGTCTACGCCTCACGCCCCGCCGGGTGCCGGGAGTTCAATTGTGGGCTCGTGCAGGCGTTGCACGAAGGAGAAGTGGCGCTGGAGGAAGCGCTGACCGTGGTGCAGCGAGCCCACGCGCTGCGGGACGAGGTGGAGCGAGCGTTACCGCCGGGCGTCCCAGCCGAGGGGAAGTCGGTGATGCAGCGCGCGCGTCGGGACGGGGTGATGAACCCCGAGGTGCTGCGAGACCTGGAGGACTACCTGGCGTTCCACTTCGTGCGAAAACCGCCGGGGACTTCAGCGCCGCCCGATGAGACCGGCTGACGCGCGCACGCCGACGGGGCAATGGTCCGAGCCTTTGACGTGCGCGTCGATGAACGCGCCTTGAAGGTGCTTCATCGCGCCCGGCGACGCCACCACGAGGTCAATTCTCCACCCGACGTTTCGCGCGCGAACCCCAAACCGCTGCGACCACCACGAGTAGCGATCTCTGGCCGACGGGTGAAAGTGCCGGAAGGTGTCCACCCAGCCGGCGTCGAACAGCTCATCGAGCGACGCGCGTTCTTCGGGGGTGAAGCCGCTGGTCTCCGTGTTGTCTTTGGGGCGCGCGAGATCAACCTCCCGATGTGCCGTGTTGAAGTCTCCCATCACCAACACGTGCTCATTGCGCTTCAACAGCGGCTGTAGCTTCGAAAACAGCCGGCGTTGAAATGCGAGCTTGTACGGAATGCGGGAGTTGTCGCGCTCCTTGCCGTTGCCGTTGGGGACATAGACGTTGGCGACCCACAAGCGGCCGAAGCGCGCCAACTGCAGGCGGCCTTCGTCGTCGAAGTGCGACGCGTCGAACCCCCGACCGCCGAGCGAGGTGATGAGCTCGTCGGGCGCGTCGGGTGAGAACAGACCGACGCCGCTGTACCCCTTGCGCCTGGCGGCCACCACGGCAAACGCGTGGCGGGGGGCGCGTGCGGCGACGAAGTCGAGCTGCGCCGGCTCCGCCCGAACCTCCTGGACGCCGACGATGGAGCTCCGCTCCTTCGCCAGCCAGGTGAAGAAGCCTTTGTTCGCTGCGGCTCGGAGGCCGTTCACATTCCAGGAAACGATGCGCATGGAGTTCGTGTGGCAGGATGTGCCCGCAGATGACGACGTTCGCAACAGACAAACGCGCGCTGCACGTGGAGCGGGTCGGCGCGGGCCCGCGCGTCACCGTCATCACCCACGGCTTTCTGGGGCAGGGGCGAAACCTGCGCACCCTCGCCAACCGCTGGGCGGCGAAGGACAGCACGCGCGCACTCTGGCTCATCGACCTGCCCGGGCATGGGCAGTCGGCACCGCTGCTGGCGACGGAGAGCCTGCGCTCCATGGCCGAGGCGGTGGTCGAGACTGTCCGGGCTCAGGGACACTCCGGCTCGTTCGAGTGGGTGGGGCACTCGCTGGGCGGTCGGGTGGGGTTGGCGGCGGCCGACGCGTTTGCCGGCGACCTGTCCCGCCTGGTCTTGCTGGACATCGCGCCTGGGCCCATCGCGCCCGAGACGCACGAGAGCCGGCGCGTGGTGGAGCTGCTGTGTCAGGCCCCCGCTTCGGCCACCTCGCGCCAGGCGATGCGCGCGGCGCTGCTCGCGCTCGGCCTTGGCGAACCCACCGCCGACTGGCTCCTCCTCAACCTGGCCTCGAAGCCCGAGGACGGGGTGGCGTGGAGAATCGACCGGGTCGCGCTGCGCGAATTTCACGCCCGCGTCTCGCGCGAAGATTTGTGGAGCGTGCCCGCCCAGCGCCGTGTGCCCATGCTCCTGGTGCGCGGCTCGCGCTCCAGGTTGGTGGGGCCGGACGATGTGCGACGGCTCGAAAGTCTCGGCGTGGAAGTCAAGGTGGTGGAGGCGGGTCACGACGTGCACGCCGAGGCGCCGGATGCCGTGCTGGCCGCCATCGCCTGACCTGACGTCGCCGCCAATTATCGATCGCTCGTTTTGGATGGTGCGCGCGATCGCCAACTGTCTACGCAAGGATGCGGTTCCCCCCCCCTCAACCACCTGAATTCACGTTTTTGAGGGGTGAGCACGGCCTTTGCTCTCCTGGAGTTCATGCTCTACCTGCACGGACTGATGGATGGCTTCAACAACCGCCGCATCCCACTCGCGGCGGCGGTCAACGTGGCGTACTCGCTGTGCCAGCAGGTCGCTGCGGCGCATCGAGCGGGCCATTCGCTCACCGGACTGGACTCCAAACACATCACCGTCAAACGCGATGGCCACGTGGTGTGCATGGCGACGCCGCGCGAGAAGAACGGCCGCGCCGACGCCATGGCGCTGGGCGGGGTGATGTACGAGCTGTTCACCGGCGTCCGACCGAGCCTCACCGAAGAGGTCCCGCCGCCGTCGCAGGTGGCGCCTGGCGTCGACCCTGAGCTGGAGTCGGCCATTCTGTCGGCGCTGAACGGCGAAGTGGATAACCCCAACGCGCTGTTGATGATGCTGGACGGACTCTTTGAGGAGTTGGACATCGAGCCGTCGCTCGACGACGTCGCACGGTGTGTCGAAGTTCACCGCGCGCCCATGGCGCTGATGAACGAAGTCACGCCGCTCCCGCTGGTGAAGGTGATTCAAGAGGCCGCCGAACAACACCACGCCGCCGCCGCGGCGGTCGTGGCCGAGATCGAGCGCGCGCCCGCCATGTTGGTCGACGAGGCGCCCGCGGAGCGAATGGTGCACCACGCCATTCCGCTCACTGAACTCCCCGTGCGAAAGCATGTGGAGGAGCCCGTGCACGTGCCGCAGGTTCAAGCCGCGGTGCAGCACGCGCCCGTGGCCCACGCGCAGGTCGCCCACGCGCCGGCGGCCGTCACGCAGGCCCACAAGCGCGCGGCGCCCGAGGTTCGCGCGGCCGTGGCCGCACCCACCACGCACCGGCCCAAGGCGCGTCGAGGCTTCGTGCAGATGGACATTGAAGAGGTGCCGAGCATCGTCACCCGCCTGCCTGAGTACGAGCCGGCCACCTCGCGCGTGTGGGCGGTCGCCGTGGCGGCGTTCGCCTTCGTGGGCATCTGGTGGGCCATCTAGTCCGGTTGACCTGGAACTGATTGCGCCGCCATCTGATGCTCAGAACTCCCAGTTCTGGGTGACCCTGGCTTCAGGGTTTTCCGGAGCCTCGTCCGGCTTCGGTCGAGCGACGGTCCGCAGCAGGGTCATGGGCCCCAGCTTCCGGATGGTGGCGGCCTCGGCGTCGTCTCTGGCGAAGATAGAGCCGGCGAACCCCAACGCGTTGACGCCGACGCCCTGGGCCCGCTCTTCCACCCGTGCGATGGCCCACATGGTGTTGCGGGTGATGAGCAGGTTGTACGCCGCGCCGGGGCGGTTGCAGCCGATGGCGTGGAGCAGTCGGCTGTAGGCGGCGAACATCAAGGCTGGCGTGGCAGGCGTCTGCTCCCGGGCGTGGACAAAGGGGAGCGACGTATTCTGGGCCCGGGCTTCGAGCCATTGTGGGTCTACGCCCTCAAGCGGAAAGGGCACCAGCTGCAGGTGTTTGTGGCGCTGGCTGGCGCCCGCCTGGGGGCCCGAGTTGTAGAAGCACAGCCCGTCGATCTCCGAAAAGCACGTCACCAGCGCCTCGAAGTCCGCCAAAGCCAACAACGAGGTCTGCTCTTCGAACGTCTTGGTGATGATGAGGAGGTGTCGTTCGAAGACCGGGTACTTGTTGAAGACGCAGAGATGGGCAGGGGGCACCGCGCACACCGTCAGGGCCTCATCGACCTTGAGGAAGGGGTTGGTGGGGTCGGCCTTGGCGGCGGGTGTGCGCTTTTGGAGCCCCGGCGCGATGAAGAGCGCGAACGTGTCGGCCCCGTCAGTGAGCGTCTCCACGCGATGGGGAATGGGCTCCAGAGATGGCGATGCCCTCGCGCGGTCCCACGCCTCAGACACTGCTTCTTTGAATTTGCCGGCTGGGAACGAGGGCGCCACGTGCGCAATGGTAATTCAACTCTGCGCGGGCGGGGTCTGCCGAAGCACCGAGACAGCGCGGGGCGTCAGGAGATCAGGCAGGCTCCAGGTGAACGCCTCCAGCGCGGGGGCCTGCGGCGCCCTGAGGGAGAACGCCGCGGCAAACTCGCTGCTCGTCTCGAGGAGGCTCGCGTGCCAGGCCTTCGCGTCGTCGTTCAACCGGGGCTCGAATTCAAGCGTCAGCGCTCCGGGCCCGGGGAAGCGGTAGGTGAACGCCG
The DNA here is from genome assembly GCA_964522795.1 of uncultured Myxococcaceae bacterium. Lineage (GTDB taxonomy): Bacteria > Myxococcota > Myxococcia > Myxococcales > Myxococcaceae > CAZFXD01. Next base: position 17,888 of record CAZFXD010000018.1, on the reverse strand, counting down.
AGAGCGGGGTGGTGAGCCCGGTGCCGCGCGCTTTCAAGAGCGCCTCTTTGAGCGACCAGAGGTGAAAGAAGCGGGTGAAGCGCTCGGCCGCGTCGGAGATGAGAAAGAACTCGTCGGCTTCAGCCGGGGAGAAGAAGCGGCGCGCGATGGCGTCGGTGGTGCGGCTCTTGTTTCGCTGCTCCACGTCGACGCCCAGCACTCCGCCCACAGAAACTCCGACCAGCGTCACCCCTCGGGTGTGGGAGAGGTTGAAGGAAAGGCCGGCGACGCCGTCGCGAAGCTCTGGGCGGCCGTGCTCACCCTCGACGAACTCCAGGCGCTCCGCTGGCGCGGGGACATGTCGCGCCAACACCCGGCGCAGCATGATGTGCGAAAAACCGAACAGGTGCCCATCGTCGGGGTGGAAGAACCGGGCCATGCGCCGCCGTTCCTCGTCGTCCAGCACGGCGGCGTGCGCAGCGACCGCGGCGGGCTCGGCCGAGTGGGGAAGGCCGAAGTAGAGCCAGACGCGAGGGCGCGGTGCGTTCATTCGCCCATCACTTTGACGATGATGCGCTTGCGCCGCTGCCCGTCGAACTCGGCGTAGAAGACCTGCTGCCAGGTGCCCAGGTCGAGCTCACCTTTGGTCACCGGCACCATCACCTGGTGGTGAATGAGCAGCGACTTCAGGTGGGCGTCGGCGTTGTCTTCGCCGGTCTGGTGGTGCTTGTACTCGGGCCGGGCGGGCGCCAATTCCTCCAGCCACCTCCAGATGTCTTCAAACAGCCCCGACTCGTTGTCGTTGACGTACACGCCAGCGGTGATGTGCATGGCCGAGACGAGCGCGAAGCCTTCCTGAATCTTCGATTTGGCCACGATGCGCGCGACGTCGTCGGTGAGGCGAACGAGCTCACGGCGGCGCCTGGTCTCGACCCAGAGATACTCGGTGAGCGTCTTCATCGCCCGCAGGCCTCCCGGTCAGAGGGTCAGAATGTTCCCGCCACGAACAGGCGCTGGCCGTCGAACCCCACGGCGACTGGCGCGGCCTCGGAGCCTTCGGCGGGGACGTAGCCGACGATGCCCATCACGATGCCGGTGACCAGGAGCGCGGTGGCGGCGCCGGTAATGACCAGGCCTCCAACCAACGACGGCGTGCCACTGGTGTAGGCCTGGTCGCCCGTGTTGGCGTCGAACACCGGAAGACCCTGTGCGTCGTAAATTGGCTCGGGAACGGTCGACGCGCCGATGACGGCGAGCACGATGCCGGGGGCGGTCGCAGCGAGGCCGATGCCGCCCAGAATCCACGCCGCCACGGGCACGCCGGTGTGGGGCTCAGTGCTCCTGGGGTACAGCGGCGAGGGGCCCGCGCCGGCTGTCGCCTTCTCGGCCGCGGCTGTCGGCCCGGCGGTCTCACCGCTCCCGGCTTTGTCGGCCTTCTCCCCTTCCTTCTGTTTGGACTTCTCTTCCTTCAGCCGCGCCTTCTCCTTCGCCTCGGCTTCCTTTTTCTCGGCCTCTTCGGCCCGCTTGGCCGCGCGCGCCTGTTCCTCCACCTTGTTCTTCACCAGGCTCGCCAGTTCGCTGGCCGCTGATTCGACGGCCTTGAGCAGGTCGTCTTCGTTCTTGGCCTGCTTACTGACGAGGCCCAGTGCGTCACCCACCCGAGAGGTGGCCTTGGCGTCGAACACCCACGAACTTCCGATTTTTCCCAGTCGCAACCGCACCGCGCCATCCGTTCCGAGCGCGTCGGCGAACTCGGTCAAGCAGCTGTCGGACTCGGCGGAGCAACCGAGCAAGGCGCGTTGGCGCTGGATGCCAATCAACTCGGCGATTTCCCGGGAAGACACCACCCGCAGGCCTTTGGTCTCGAGGGCGTGAAGAAAGTGCTCCTGAAAGAACGCCGCCGTCTTGGGGTCGACGTTGACCGCGTCAATCGACAGGTTGGCGAGGCGGGGGCCGGTGGGCTCGGCAGCCAACAGAAGGCCGGTGACCCAGAGGAGTTGGAACATGGCCGACTTATAGCTTGTGGGCGATACTTCGGCTCGTGGCCCGTACAACTGCGCAACGAATTCTGGTGTTGGACAATGACGCCGCCGTGCGCCGCGAAGTGCATCAGGCGCTCCACGCCGCGGGCGTCGAAGTGGCTTCGGGCCCCCTGGAGGTGCGCGGCGCGGTCGACGCGGTGAACGCCTTCAAGCCCACGCTGTTGTGGGTTCACGCCGAGCTCGGGTCCGATGGGCTGGGGACGTTGCTCGCCGCTCTGGAGCGGAGTGCCGCGAACGAGGTCGTGCCGGTGGTGCTCCTATGCAAGGACGCGCGCGACGCTCCGTTGGTTCGCACCATGAAGACCGGCATCGTGGAGATTCTGCAGGAGCCATTTTCAGCGCGCCTCCACATGGCGCGGCTCCGCCTGCTGCCGCTCGAACTTCCAGACCGCACGGGCGAGCTGCGGGGCCGCGGCGCCGGCCGCGATTTGTCCGCGCTTTTTGGCCACATCATTCGCAGCCACCGGACCGGCGGCGTGGTGGTGAACGAAGGCCAGGCCGACGCCGGCCACGCCTTCTTCGTCAATGGCGTCTTGCAGTCGGCGACGTTCCGAGGCCTGCAAAAGCAGCAGGCGCTGGGCGCGCTCAACTCACTGTCGGGCAACATCGACTGGCACTTCAAAGAGGGCGCTGACGGCAGTGGTGCGCTCATCGACCTCGACACCCTGCCGGACGCGGGTGATGAGGAGGAGTTCGTCATCAATCGTGGACATGGCGACGCCGAAGTCGCCGGGGGCGCGGCTGCGCCGTCCGCGGCCAGCGTCGCGCCAAAAATCGCCCCCGTGATTCCACCCGTGGCGCCGGTGGTACCCCCGGTCGCCCCGGTAGTGCGAGCCGCCCCGGCGGCGGCCCCGTCGATGCCACTGCTCGAGACGAGCATGCCCCTGTTGGAGACCAGCATGCCCTCGCTCGAGCCGGCCCCGCCCGCTCCCGCGCCCACTGCCGGACCCACGCCCGCGCCCGACGCGGGAACGACGCCCGTCTTGTTCGTCGACGACGACCCGTCGTTGGCGAAGATGTTCTCTTCGTATTTCGCCAAGCTGGGCTACCCGGTGCAGACGGCGAGTGACGGCATCGACGCCATCGGCAAGTTGCTTCAGTCGCCCTCGGACATCGTCATCGCCGACCTGAACATGCCTCGGCTGGACGGCTGGGGTTTTCTGAAGGCGGTTCGCGAGGACTTCCGCACCAACGAGATGCCCGTCGCGCTCTTCTCGTGTCACGACGACTACCGCGAGTCGCTCCGCGCGATGCACGCGGGAGCGCAGGCGTACTACCCGAAGTCGCTCCGCATGAGCGCGTTGGAGCTGCAGGTGCGGGAGCTGCTGGAACCCCGCCGCCGCTTCCGCCGCATCCTGAGCACGGGCCAGAGCGTGACGTTCAACCTGTCAGCGGTGGGGCCGCAGTGGGCCCTCAAGCAAGTGGCCGCCCTCAAGGTCATGGGTCAGCTCGACGCGCAGGATGGGTGGGCCGTCTACCGACTCCATTTCAATCTCGGGCAGCTGGCGCAGATCTCAGCCACCGCCAGCGGTCGGGCGCTCCCCAAGGAGCGGGCCCTGATGTCGTTTCTCTCCTCCAAGGGACTGGAGGGCTCGTTCCTGTTCTCCAAGGCACCGGTTGCCAGCATGTTCAACAACCAGCCGACGCAGGTGCTGCTCGACGCGGCCGTTCACGCGCTCAATGAGGAGCAGAAGAAGCTGCGGGATGATCAGCTGAAAGAAGCGCGCGCGCTCGACGTCAACCCGGAGCTCTACGGGCTGTACCTCACGGTGGGGCCGCCGCCGTGGAGGCCGATGGTCCAGGCGCTGTGCGAGCAGCGGCTGCTGCCTCGCGACGTGATGACGCGGCTGAACGTCTCCGCGGCCGAGCTCTCACAGTGCCTGAAAGATCTGGTTCGTCGCGGGGTTGTGACCCTGCGCACATCGGCTCCAACGTAGGTCTTCACGCCTGCAACTTTTCCCTGGAGGGCGGGTTCATTCATCAACCTCGCCGTACCCAAGGAGATGCACATGAGCGCGAAGTTTCTGGCCGTGGTGATGATGGTTCTGGCGGTTCCCTCGATGGCGGCGGGCGTCGACCGACGCGCCAACCACCTGCAGCAGCGCATCAACCAGGGCGAGAACTCGGGCGCGCTCACCGGCCGTGAAGCGATGCGGCTGCAACGTCAGGAGAACCACCTGCGCAATGAGATTGCGCGCGACAAGGCGGACGGCCGCGGCTTCACCGCCCGTGAGCGAGCGAAGATTCAGCGTCAGGAAAACCGACTGAGCCGCCGGGTGTACGTGCAGAAGCACGACGCCCAGGTTCGCTAGGCCCCCGGGTCCGCTAGCGGGCGTCGGTTGGCTGCGCGCGAATAATCTCGACGGTCTGGAAGCGCTTGCGCTCGGTGGCGCGGTTCTTCTGGCCGGTCAGGAGCGCCGCACGCTCGGTGGACGCGTGCGCCAGCTCGGTGGCGTGGTCTTCGTCGTTGCGCAGGGCGAGCGAGAGGTCGCCCATCTCGCGCCCCAGGATGACCGCTTCGACCTCTTCAGGCAGCAGCAGCAACGAGACGTCGCCGTACTCGAGTTCGTGAGGCTTGATGGCGTACGGGTTGGTGAGCGCGGTGATGCTTCCAGTGGCCAGCACCACCACATCTTGAAGCAGTGTGACGACCTGCATCTCACCTTCATTGCCGGGTTTGGGTGCGCTCAGCAGGACGTCGACGTGATCGAGCGGTCGAATGAAGCCGGCCACCCCGGTGGTCTTCTTGGCTTCGAGGGTGACCGCCCGAGCGTGGGGGTTGATGAACCGGGCCAGTCGCTCGATGGGGCGTGAGCCGTCGAGGTGGGTCCACATCAGGGCGTCGCCTCGCTGCAGCGGAGACGTCACCACCTGACTGACCGCGGACCCCGCGCCGCTGGGGGTGACGGTGGAAGAGGTGACGAACTTCTCTGGCACTTCAGCGACGGCGAGCATGTCCCGCGAGAGCGGAACGCCCGGGGGAATTTCGCGGTTCGCCACCAGAATGGGGACCAGGTTCCAGGTGCGGCGCACTTCGCGGCGGTTGAGCACGTCGAGGCCCGCGGCCACGCCCACCGACGCGATGAGAAACACGGCGGCGAGGACAAAGGGAAGCGACCCCTTCATCGTTCGACCCTGGGGGTCGGTGACGCGGTTGGTGCCGTCTTCGGGGTCGAGCACCGAGGCGCCGCGCAACCTGGCCACGTCGAGCGCGGCGGGGTTGGTGTCGGGCTCCCGCTCCGGCACCGGAATGGAGACCGACGCCCGTCGCACGCGAGCCACCGCGTCGGCCGCGACGATGCGGGTCGACTCGTTGGTGTCCTCCGCCACGAAGTGCTCCGACGGCACGTTGGGACTGGCGGGCGTCGCGTCGGTGTTGTCGGCGACGAAATGTTCGGAGGGAACATTGGCCGGAGCGGGCGTGCTGTCGGTGTCGCCGTCCCATTCGTCGCGCTTGCCGGTGAGGGCATCACCCTCCGGCAAGTTGATGGAAGGCCCTGGCACGAGGGGCGCGGGCGCCTCGGGCCGCTGCGCGGGCTTCCAGATCTTCGGCTCGGCCCCGGTCTGGGGACCCTGCGCGGCCGGGGCCACCCACTGGGGCGCGGTCATCTTCAACGAGGCCTGTTCCGTGGCCTCGCGGCTCTGCGTCACCGTGGGGGGCGGGGCGGTGCTGTCGCCGCGGCTGGTCTCGAACGAAGCGCGCAGCGGGAGCAGGCGCAGCTCGAGCCTGGCGACCGACGGCGCCACGTCTCCCACACCCGAGAAGAGGTACTCATGACCCTCCAGCGACGCGCGCTCGCCGAAGACATTTCCGATGACGGCGGCGGTGGAGGCTTCGAGGTCGCGGCGCAGCTCGGCCTCTCTCGCGGTGTCGAACTCGAGCTGCTCGCGGCCGGTGATGCCTTCCACCCAGCGCAACAACAGGCGCTCGGCCGACTTCGGCGCCAGCGTTCGAATGAAGGGCAACACCAGGCGGGCGTGCATCAGCGCTGCGTCGGGGGTGGGCGCCTCTGCCAAGGCGCTCCGGGATCCGGCGTGCGTCTGGGCCGCTTTTCGAGCGCGGTCCAGAAGCCAACGCGCGAACTCCGCGTCGAGCTTGAGTCGCGAGAGGTCCTGCATCGCCTCATCGAAGACGCGGCGACTGAGCGCCATCGCTTCGTGGTGGGGCACGACGCCGAGGAGCACGGCGTGAATGAGCGGCGCGCAGTTCGGCCACAGCGCCTCGACGGCGGCCGCGTCACCTCGCCTTGCGTTGGGAACCAGACCCGCCCACGTCTTCACGCGCCCTGTTCTAGCCGCGCTCGGGACTAAAGACGACCTCGTCAACTTTTTGCAGCGCGTCGCCCAGGAAATGGACGCGACGGAAAAGCTGGGCGACAAGCAAGCTGCATGGGTGACGTGATTGACATTCGGTTGTTGGCGGACGCACGGCGCTGTCTGGACGAACTGCTCGACGAACGCGGCATTCGCTACTTCATGAAGAACGAGGGACCGAAGCTGCTGCAGCTGGAACCGAGGCGCGTGGAGCAGGTGTTGAAATCGGCAGCCCGTCGACGAGCACCGGGTCGGGCCCGGCCCCCCACCCAGGCGGTGGAGCACGTGCGGCGTGAAATTCGCCGAGAGCTCATTCGCCGCGTGGTGGCAGAGATGCTGGCGGTCGGGTTCTAGCGCGCTATTGTCGCTCGCCAATGAGCGACGACACCGAGCCGTGGGCGCTGCTGTTGCGCAGGTACATCGGCTTTTGCGTAAGGCACCCGTTTCTCGTCATCGCCGTCTTTCTCGGGCTGGGCGGGGTGTCGACGGCGATTGCTTCGCGCCTGGAGTTCCACGGCGACTTCATCGAGCTGCTCCCGGAGACGAGCCAGGAGGTCAAAGACCTCAAGTACGTGGAGAAGAAGGCGGGCGGGGGCGGGTACCTCATCGTTCAGGTCACCGGAGCCGAAAAGGCTGATCGACAGAAGTTCGCCGAGGCGCTCGCGCCGGCGCTGGAGAAGAAGAGCGACGTCATTCGCTACGTCGAGCATCGCTTCGACATCGAGTTCTTCAAGAAGCGAGCCCTGCTCCTGCTCGCCACCGACAAGCTGAAGTCGCTGCGCGACGACGTCAAGGCGCGGCTCACCTATGAGAAGAAGATCGCCAACCCGCTCTTCGTGGACCTGAGCGAGGACGAGCCCCCCGCCGACTTCAACGCCATTCAGAAGAAGTACGGCGCCGATGTTCCCCAGAGCGAGTACCTGGAATCAAAAGACGGCAAAGAGCTCTACCTGTACGTGAAACCAGCGGCCCTGGCCTCGGACCTCGACTTCGACCGACGGCTCGCGCAGGTGGTGGCCGACGTCAGCGCCGAAGTGCAGAAGGGTTTTCCGGGCATTCACGTCGCGCAGACGGGCGCGTACGTGATTCGCGTCGAAGAGGACGAGACGATGAAGGGCGATTTGACGCGCGCCTCCTGGGTCTCGGCGCTGATTGCGCTGGGCCTGATTGTCTTCGGCACGCGCCGCATCTCCGCGCTCTCGGTGGTGTTCGTGCCGGTCACCATCGGCATCGCGGCGACGTTCGCCTTCGCCTTCGCCACCGTGGGTCACCTGAACCCCGTGACCGGCTTTCTGGCCGCCATTCTCATCGGTCTGGGCATCGAGTACGGCGTGCACCTGTCGATGCGCTATTGGGAAGAGCGCCGCGACCACACGGTCGAAGCGGCGCTGGGCAACGCGGTGGTGGGCACCTTCATCGGCGCGCTGACCTCGGCAGGCACGAACGCGGCTGCGTTCGCCGTGCTGATGCTGGCCGAGTTCGCCGCGTTCCGTCAGTTCGGGCTGATCGCCTCGGCGGGCGTGGTGCTGACCGTGCTCGCGGGTTACGGCATGGGGCCGGCCATTCTGGTGGTCGCAGAGCGGATTCGCCCGTGGAAGGGGCGTGGTCCCACCGGTCCCGAGAGCCAGGGCGGGGTGGACCTCACCCGCGGTCACGCGATTCCCTCGTTCGCGTTGATGGGCTTCGCCGCCGCGCTGATTGGGTTCGCGGGGTTCTCGGTGAGCGTGCTGCACCACGTGGGGTTTGAGAGCGACCTGCGCCGGCTCAAGGGAGAGTCGCCGGCGACCGACCTGGATGATCACATCACCAAGCAGCTCGGCATCGTGATGGCGCCCGCCCTGCTGTACGTCAACGACCTGGCCACCGCCAAGAAGGTTGCCGCCGCGGCGCAGTCGGTGAAGGACAGCGTGGGAGAGGCGAGCGCGATTCAGAAGGTCGCGTCGCTCAACGACATGCTGCCCGACGACGTGGACGCGCGCCTGGAAATCCTCGCCGACCTGAAGAAGTCGACCAAAGACATTCCCGAGTCGCTGCTCGAGGGTGAACACGGGTCGCAGGTGAAGGCCTTCCTCGACATGTTGGAGGCCAAGCCCTGGGGCGTAGAAGAGGTGCCGCTGGAAATACGCCGGCGCTTCCGCGTGCTCGAGGGAGACGGGACCTTCGTGCTCCTGTTCCCCCGCTTCTCTGGCTACAACGTGGACGAGCTCCAGCTGTGGCGTGGCGAAATCGACCGCGTGCTGGAGAAGACCAGCGCGCAGTCCATGGAGGTGCGCGCCCTCGACGGCAACCGCATCGCGGCGAAGATCTTCTCGCTCATCAAGCACGACGGCCCGTTCGTCATGGGCTGCGCCGCGCTGGTGGTCTTCTTGATGATTGCCCTGGGTCTGAAGAGCCTGTTCCGCGGCCTTCAGGTGGCTGTCCCGCTCTACATCGGCTTTCTCTGCCTCGGCGGGGTGATGTACTTCATCGACCTGAAGCTGAATTTCTTGAACGTGGTGGTGCTGCCCTGCCTGCTCGCCATCGCGGTGGACAACTCGGTGCACCTCTACCATCGCTACCTCGAGGAGGGCCCCGGCTCGCTCGGCCACGTGCTGCGCCACACCGGTTTCGCCGCCTTCATCGCCACCATCTCCAACGCCGCAGGGTTCGGCGCCATGCTGGTGGCCCACCACGCCGGGCTCCGAAGCATCGGCACCATCGCCATCATCGGCGTCTCGGCCACCTTCTCGGGCACGACGCTGCTCTTCCCTGCGATGCTGGAACTGCAGGAGCGATTTCGAAACAAAGGAAAGGCCGGGGCCCCGGGGCCCAGCGCGCACTGACATGACAATCTCCGGCGGAGTCCGCTTTCACGAAGCAGTTCACGGCGTGTACTTCGATGACCTGGACGCGTTCCAGATTCTGCACAACGCGCGGTACCTGCTCTTGTTTGAGCGCACCATCGGCTCCTTCTGGCGGCACATGGGCTGGGGCGGGACGATGGCCATGCAGGACAGCTCGGACCGGTTCCACCTCGTGCGCTCCAACCACGTCGAGTACCTGCGCCCGGTGGAAGGCGTGGGCGAGGTGCGGGTGCGGGTGTGGGTGGAGAAGCTCGGCACCACCAGCCTCACCTTCGGCTTCTGCGCCCTCCCGATGGATCAGGACATCGACTGCGCCACGGGCTACCGCGTGCTGGTGCGGGTCGATCCGAAGAACCGCAAGCCGATGCCGTGGTCGGCCGAGATGCGGGCCAAGCTCGAGCCGTTTCTGCGCGCGCCGGCCTGACGGGCTAGGCGCCCCAGAATCCGGGAGGTTTGGCCGCCACGCGCGGCGCCGAGTTGATGGCGGCGCTGATGGTGGGTTCCCAGAAGAGGGACGGGTTGAGCGACTCGATGCGTGTCGCCTCGTCGAGCTTCCGTTGGGCTTCTGCCGGAATCGTGAACTCCAGCGACATCAGGTTCTGATCAAGCTGCGCCAGCGACGTCGCGCCGACGATGGTCGAACTCACGCCGGGCCGCCGCGTGACCCAGTTGAGCGCGACCTGGGCGGGCGTCTTTCCGAGCGTCGCGGCGACTTCGCTGAGGAGCCCCGCGATGCGGAAGTTCCGTTCGGTGAAGACCTTCTGAAACGCCGGGTTGGTGCTCACCTTCGTCTGCTGCAACCGCCCCTCGCCGGTGAGCGCGCCCCTGGTGTCGGTGTACTTGCCGGACAACAGTCCGCTCGCGAGCGGACTCCACGGCGTGATGCTCATGCCCAGCTCCAGCGCCGCCGGAACGTGCTCGCGCTCGATGTTGCGCTCGACCAGCGAGTACTCCAACTGCAGCGCGCACACTTTCTCAAACCCGCGCCACTCGGCGAGCGTCTGGGCCCGCGCGAGGTACCAGGCCGGCGTATTGGAGAGGCCAATGGCCCGGACCTTTCCTGCGCGGACGAGGTCGTCGAGCGTCGACATCACCTCTTCCACGGGGGTGTACCCGTCCCAGGCGTGAACCCAGTACAGGTCGACGAAATCGGTCTGCAGCCGCGCCAGTGAACCTTCCAGCGCGCGGTAGAGATTTTTTCGCCCGTTGCCGCCAGCGTTGGGGTTGCCGCGCTTCTGGCCGAACGAATATTTCGTCGCCACCACCATGCGGTCGCGGTTCTGCTTCTCCTTCATCCACTCGCCGATGAAGGTCTCGCTGGAGCCGTTGGTGTACCCGTCGGCGGTGTCGATGAAGTTTCCGCCGCACTCGGCGTAGCGGTCCAGAATCGCCAGCGACGTCTCTTTCGGAGCGCCCCAGCCCCACTCGGTGCCGAAGGTCATGGTGCCGAGGCAGAGCGGGGAGACGCGCAGACCGCTGGTGCCGAGCAGGGTGTACGAGGTGAGGGAGTCAATGAGCGTGGCCATGGCGGGCGAAAGTAGCGTCGGGCTTTGGTTCGCGCCATCGCCCTTTGCGATACGTTCAAGCGCGCCATGGCCACACTCAAATTCCTCGGTGCCGCCGGAACCGTGACGGGTTCCCGATTTCTGCTCGAGCACGACGGCAAGAAGGTGCTTGTCGACTGCGGGCTCTTCCAGGGCCTGAAGGAGCTGCGGCAACGAAACTGGGACACCTTCCCCATTCCGCCTGCGTCGGTGGACGCGGTGGTGTTGACCCACGCCCACGTGGACCACACCGGTGGGCTCCCGCGGCTGGTCAAAGACGGGTACCGCGGCCCGGTCTTCTCCAGCTCGGGCACGCGCGACCTCTGCGCGCTCCTGCTGCCGGACTCGGCGCACCTGCAAGAGGAAGAAGCGCGCTACGCCAACGCCAAGAAGTACTCCAAGCACGCGCCGGCGTTGCCGCTCTACGGCGCGGAGGACGCGGCGGCGGCGCTGCGGCTGTTCGAGACGTTCGAGTACGGGCGCGAGCGCGAGATTCTCCCCGGCATCGTGCTCAAGTTCTTCCGCGCCGGTCACATTCTCGGCTCGTGCATCTGCAGCTTCGAGCTCAAGTCGACCAAGCAGCGGGTGGTGTTCAGCGGAGACCTGGGCCGCTACACCGCGCCCATCTTGAAAGACCCGGAGGCCGTGGCGTTTGCCACCACGCTGGTGGCGGAGAGCACCTACGGGGACCGGGCGCACGGCGAAGCGCATCCGGTGGAGACGCTGGCGGCGGCGGTGAATGGGGCGGTGGCCAAAGGCGGGGTGGTGGTCATTCCCGCCTTCGCCGTCGGGCGTACACAGGAGATTCTGTACTACCTGGCGAAGTTGGAGGACGAGGGGAAGATCCCGGTCTTGCCGGTGTTCGTCGACTCTCCCATGGCGTGTGACGCGACGCCGCTCTACCTCGCGCACAGCGAGGACCATGACCTCGAGATGACGGCGCTGCTGGAGTCGGGGCGCTCGCCGCTCGCCACGCAGCGCACCCAGTTCACCCGCAGCGTGGACGCGAGCAAGAAGATCAACGAGCTCAAGGGCCCAGGCATCATCATCTCCGCCAGCGGCATGGCCACCGGCGGCCGGGTGCTGCACCACCTGGCCAATCGGCTCCCCAACCCGAAGAACTCGATTCTCTTCGTCGGCTACCAGGCCGTCGGCACGCGCGGGCGGCGAATGCTTGAAGGGGAGAAGGAGATCAAGATTCACGGCCAGATGGTGCCGGTGCGCGCGGAGTTGCTGCAGGTGAGCGGCTTTTCAGCGCACGCGGACTGGACCGAGATGCTCCGTTGGATGGACGGCTTCACCGCACCGCCGAAGCAGACCCTGCTGGTGCACGGAGAGCCGACGGCGCTAAGCGCCCTCAAGGCCCGGGTGGTCGAGCGCGGGTGGAGCGTGGCCATTCCCACCCACCACGAGACGGTGACGCTGAGTTGAGGTCGTCGGTCAGCGTGGAGGTTTCCCGCGCTTGCGCGCGCGAACCAGCGCCTCCGCGCCGGCCACGTCGTCGGGCCGGTCCACGCCGAGGCTGACGTGGTTGGTGACGGCGGTCTTGATGCGAATGCCGTGGCTGAGCGCGCGCAGTTGCTCCAGCCCCTCGGTGTGCTCGAGCGCCACCGGCGGGAGTGACGCCAGGTGCTCCAGCGTGGCGACGCGGTAGCCGTACACGCCGAGGTGGGCCCAGCGCTCGGGGGGCGGGTCCTCATGGCGAACGAAGGGAATGTCGGCCCGCGAGAAGTAGAGCGCGTCGCCATGCGCGCCGCGCACCACCTTGACCACGTTGGGGTTGGTTCGTTCGGCGTCGTTGAGCGGCCGCACCAGGGTGGCCATGTGCACGTCGCGCTCGGCCACCAACTCGGCCAGGGTCTTGAGTGAGTCGGGGTGCATGGCGGGCTCGTCGCCCTGAACGTTGAGGACGAGGGCGTCTTTGGAGATCTCCAGCTCATCCACCACTTCGGCCACGCGGTCCGTCCCGGTGGGGCACCCGGGAGACGTCATCACCGCTTCATGGCCGTGGTGCTGCACCAGCTTCTGAATCTTCTCGTGGTCGGTGGCGACGATGATGCGGTCGAAGGACTCCGCTTCAATGCAGCGACGCACGACCTGCACGACCATCGGGAGCCCGTCGATTTCCACCAGGGGCTTGTTGGGAAACCGGGCCGAGGCCGCGCGAGCGGGAATGACGGCGATTCGCATCATGGCGCGGCATTCTACGGCGGAATGGGCGGTAAGACCCGGGTCGTCGTCAGGCGGCGCGGCGCCGGCGTCGGAGGAGGAGCAGCGCGGCGCCTGCCAACAGCCCGCTCGACTCAGGCACCGACGCGCACCCGCCTTGCGTTCCGCGCCGCGGGTTCGAGGGGTCGCCCGGCGGCGTGCCACTGTCACCCGCGGCGGGGGCAGGGTCCGGGTCGACCAAGGCTCCACCGTCAGGGTCAGGTGCGAACCCCGCGTCGAACTCCCCGGTGGGTGCACCGCCATCGAAGTCGAGCGTGGTGCCGGCGTCGAATACGCCGGGGTCAGTTCCCGGGTCGGAGATGATGGCCAGCCCGGCGTCCACCGGGGGCGCCTTGAGGGAGCCCCCGAGGTCTTCCCAGGCCGACCAGGCCGAGCCGTTCCAGAACCGGTGCTGCACGCGGCGCGCGTCGTTGACCGCGAAGATGTCGAGGCGGTTGGGACTCCAGGCGATTGACTGCGGCGGTTCGCTGAAGGAGCCGCCCATGTTCTCCCAGCCAGACCAGGCGGTGCCGGTCCACACGCGGTGCCAGACGGCGCCATCTGTGCCCAGCGCGGTGACGTCGAGGCGATTGGGCGCCCACGCGGTGAGCGACACCTCGCCGGTGAGCGACGCCCCAAGCGACTCCCAGTTGGTCCAGAGCGAGCCGTTCCAGGCGCGGTGCCAGAGCGCGTGGTCCGTGCCCACGCCGAAGACGTCGAGGCGGTTGGGCCCCCACGAGATGACGGAGGGCGGGGTGGTGAGCTCGCCGCCGAGGTTCTCCCAGCCCGCCGACCAAGAGTACCCGTCCCAGTAACGGTGTTGGAGGGCGCCGTTCTGCGCGACGGCGAACACGTCGAGCCGGTTCTGCACCCAGGCGGTCAGCGCCGGCTTGAACTTCCATTTTCCGCCGAGCCCGAACCAGTTGGTCCACGCGGAGCCCGTCCAGGCGCGCTGCCACAGCCCCTGGTCGCTGCCCCGCACCACCACGTCGAGGCGGTTCTGTCCCCACGACGTCACCACCGGGTCTGACGAGAGGGTTCCGTGCAGCGATTCCCAGTTCGACCAGGCGGCGCCGTTCCAGTAGCGGTGCCAGAGGGCGTCGTCGGTCCCGCGCACGAAGGTGTCGAGCCGGTTCTCCTGCCAGCTCGCCAGCGCGGGCGCCGAGCGAAGCCCGCCGGTGAGGTTTTCCCAGCCGAACCATTGCGCGCCGGTCCACCCCTTGTGCGTCATGGCGTCGTTGGCGTCCCGGTAGAACAGGTCGACCCGGTTGGGCGACCACGCAGCGACGCTGCCGTTGGCGCGGTTGGAGCGCGACGGCAGTGGAAGGCACATGCCAGCCGGGCCACCGCCCTTGGCTCGAATGCCGATGTGCGTGTTCACCAGGCGGCCACTGTCGACCAGCTGGCCGCGGCCTTTGATGTAGAGCTGCGACGAGCCGCCGCCGTCCTGGTTCGCGGCCACGTCGATGGGCGGGGCCCCGGCTTCAGCGGCGTACTGAATCATCCACTGCGTGAGGGTGCCGAGGCCGATGGCTGCGCGGGTGGACATGAGGAAGAGCCAGCGCCGGTCGGCGCTCATGCCAATCGCGCTGCGCTTGTGCGGCCCCACGTAGAAGTCGTTGTTCGGCCAACTGGGGGTGGCGACGCCGTGGCCGATGAGCTGGTCATGCCCGCCCAGCACCTCGGTCGCCGCGCCGAGGGGAACCCGGTTGGCGTCGTACTCGTACTCGGCGAAGCCCGGCCCGAATTGCCAGTAGGGGTGCGGTTCGCGGTTCTGCAGGTTCGCAGGCCAGTCTTCGCCAGCGCCGCGCGCGCGCCCGATGGTGTACGACCAGCCCGGGAAATCGAAGAAGTCGCCGTTCATGGCCACTTCGAGGTCGAGCGCCGCGCCCCACTGCTGCGGCGTCGCCTTGCGCTCGGCGTAGCGCGTGGTGCGCACGCTCACGCCGGGGTTGCACAGGTTGACCACCACCATCACCGCTTCGGGGTGTTCCACCACGGCGATGCCCCCGTACGGCCACGACACGCCGGCGTGGGCGGGAACCGCGAGGACGACGAGGAGCGGGAGAAGAAGGCGGGAGGGCACATCGACACACAAGCCAGATCGATGCCACGCGCATCGCGAGGGAGTTCCTTGAGATCAACCGCGGTTGGACCGTCTGAAATAGGAGACAAGTGGTCGGGCGAGGCGCTCTCGGCCTCGAATGTAGGGGCTGTTTACAGAGGCGCCCTCAGCCCGGGTGGGCTCCGCGCACCCCGTTCAGGTCACGGCCCCCGACGCCCGCCGTGAGGTCGCCTTGACGCGCCATAAGCGCCCGCGCTGCCCACGGAGGACACGCGCTGGGCAAAAGATTCGAACCGCACTTCAGTGAATTGCGGGTCGAATCGGGAGGCTCGCGAGCAGCTTTGATTCCTCGTGCAGCAACAGCTCGAGCCGCTCCGCCACCTCCACCGGGTCCGCCACCTTTTCCGCCAGGCGCACGAAGAGCGCCTGATGCCCATCTTCCGAGGTCGCCAGCTCGTCGTAGAGCGACTTCAGCTTCGCGTCGTCCAGGCCCGACGCGAGGAGCGCGAGCCGCTCGTGACTGCGCGCCTCCACGATGGCCGCGACGAGCAACCGGTCGAGGCGCCGCTGGTGCTGCCCGGTGCGGACGAACTTGAGCAGGCCCTTCACGTACGGGTCGCCCAGGTCGTAGGTCAACGTCAACCCACGGCTCTCCATGATGGAGAGGACCTTGGCCAGGTGCGCGCTCTCCTCTCGGGCGAGCCGCGCCATCTGCGCCGGCAGGCCCGGAATCTCCGGGTACGCCTGCAAGAGCGACAGCGCGTTGGCCGCCGCCTTCTTCTCGCAGTGGGCATGATCAATGAGCACGGCGTCGAACTCCTCGAGCGCCAGCGGCAACCATCTGGGGTCGGTCTTGCTGTGGAGCTTCACTTCTTCTTCGGTTCGAAGTCGCCGGCTTTGACGACGAACATCTTATTCAGGTCCAGGTTCTTGCGCAGCGCCGCCACCACGGCCTCGGGGGTCAGCTCTGCCAGCTTCTGATCAAGCGCCTCACTGAACTTCATGGTGCGGTCGATGAAGAGCTGGTTGGAGATGAGCGCGGCCAGCTCGCCGTCGTTGGACCGACTCTGGTGCCGCTCCTTGAGCAAGCCCGAGCGCGCCTTCTCCACTTCGTCTTTGGTGAACCCGTCTTTGAGCGCCCGGGCCAGCTCTTCTTTGAAGCCCGCTTCAACTTTGGCCAGGTTCTGCGGCGCGAAGATGGCGTAGCCGCCGAGCGCGGCGCCGTCGTCGAGCGCCTGCGCCCTGAAGAAGGTGGCGGCGCCGTACGAGAGGCCTTCTTTTTCACGCAGCCGCTGGGGAACGCGACCGGAGAGGAACCCGCCGCCCAGCATGTAGTCGCCGAGCAGCATGGCCGGGTATTCGGGGTCGGAGTCTTTGAGAGGAAACTTCATGCCCAGCCCGAGGAAGGCGTTCGCTTTGTCGGGCGTGAGAATCACCTTGTTCGCCGCGTCGATGGGGCGGTGCGGCTCGGCGATTCTCTCGAACGGCGTCTTCGCGGTGAAGCCTTCAAAGAGTCCAGTGAGCTTCTTCTGAACTTCCTCAGGGTCGAAGTCGCCCACCACGGCCACCTGCGCGGCCTGGGCGCCGTAGTGGCTGGCGTGAAACGCCTTGAGCGCCTCGAGCGGCGTGGCGGTGATTTCCGCCATGTGCTCTTCCACGCTCGGAACGTAGAGCGGGTGCGTCTTCGGCCAGCCGCCCAGGGCGCGGCGCAGCTCCACCGCCGCCACAGCCGTGGGCTCGGTCTTCTTCTCTTCCAGCGCCGCGAGCTGTTCGCGCTTGAGAGTCTCCAATTCCTTCGCGTCGAACTTCGGCGACTGGAGCGCCTCGCCCAGCAGGTCGAGCGCTGCGGACAGTTGTGGTCGCCGGACCTCGAGGGCCACGGTGACTCCGCCATTGCCGGGGGCCACGTGGAGCTCGGCGTTCAGCTCGGCGAGCGCGTCTCCGAACTCCTGTCGGGTGTGTTTCGTCGTCCCGCGCTTCAACATCCCCGCCACCAACTCCGCGACGGTACGGTTGGCGGCGAGCGACTTCTCGTTGCCGTAGCGGAAGTTCGCCGCCACGTGCACCGTCTGCCCCCGCGTCGACTTCTGCAGGAGCGCGAGCTTGAGCCCGTTCTTCAACAACGAACGCCGGGTACGTGACTCGATGTTTCCCGGAGAAGCGTCAAAGGCTTCACCCGCCGACATGGCCTGGGCGCCCTTGTAGTCCTTCACCAGGGCGGCCACGTCGGGCCGCGCGGGCACCTCAGTGCGGTCCGGCTTCTCGGTGGGCACGTACTCACCCAGTGTGCGGTTGGAGCTCTTCAGGTACTTCTGCGCCGCCGCCAGCACCTGCTCCGGGGTCACGGCCTTGAGGCGGTCCCGGTGGAGGTACAGCATTCGCCAGTCGCCCATGGCGGCCCAATCGGAGAGCGTGATGCCGATGCGCTGCGTGGAGTTGAAGACCAGCTCGAAGTTCTTGAGCAGGTGAGTCTTGGCCCGCGTGACGTCGGCGGCCGAGGGTGGCTTGCTGGCGAACTTCTCGATGGTCTCAGTGAGGAGTTTTCGCGCGTTGTCGGGCGAATCCTTGGCGCCCAACTCCACGAGGCACACGAGGTACCCGGGGTCGGTCAACTGGAACGGCGTGCAGTCGACGTTCGCTGCCTGCTTGGTCTCCACCAGCGAGGCATAGAGGCGACCTGACGGCGCCGCGCCGAGAATCTCCGTCAGCACGGCCACCGCCGCGAAGTCCTCGTGCGTTCCCGCCGGCACGTGGTACCCGACGGCCACGATGGGCGAGCCACCCACACGCCGGATGGTCACGGAGCGTTCGCCGTCCTGGGCGGGCTCCACGGTGTACGTGCCGATGAGCGAGCGCTTGGGTTTTGGAATCTTCGCGAAGGTCTCGCCAATCA
>CAZFXD010000017.1:0-34564 GCA_964522795.1 uncultured Myxococcaceae bacterium | reverse complement strand
GTAGCCGACCGCAGTGCCGTCGGGAGAAAACCTGGCGTCGATCACCGCGCCCTCGCCCACTTTGAGCGCGGTGGTCTTCCTGGTCGAGCGCTCAAACACGTAGGGCTTTCCGGAAAGGACCACCAACACCTTCGCGCTGTCGAAGGAGAGCGAGAACGACGTGAAGCCACGCGCGGACACGCGCATGCGCTCGAGCCGGGCCTTCTCGGCCGCGCTCATGGTCTCGCTGGCGCCGTTCAACAATTGCTCCGGCGTGAGGAGCGTCGTGGTGTCGCCGCTGGCCACGTCGAACTCGAAGAGAAATTGGTTCGCCGCGTTCGCCGGTGACCGCAAGAAGACGACCGAGGCGCCGTCTCGGGAGACGCGAGCGCCAACCGGGCGTCCGGCCATGTAGCGGCGGGTCTCGGAGAATTCACGGAGGAACGGGTCCGTGACGAGTTGTGCGGAGAGAAGCGTCATGATGAGCACCTGCATAGAAACCCCTCATACAACGCCGCCCGCCCGCGTGATGCGCCGTCTTCCAAAGTGCTCGTTTTCCGCCTCGCCCGCTGCGCCAGGCGCCTCACCAGTTTCCCGGTGACGTTTCGACCCGACAATGGGCCGCCCCCCGGGCGGCAACGACCGGCGCCCCGTGGTACTTTTGGCGGCTCCATGAAGCCCCTCCTCCTCATTGGCTGCACGGTCATTCTCTCCTGCGCAGGCGCTCCGGGACCCGGGGGCGACGCAGGCCTCATCATCGACGCCACCTACGACGGTGGCGACGAGGCCACGCTGGCTGACGGCGGTCGCGCGCTCACCTGGTTCAAAGACGTGCTCCCCGTTGCCCAGGCCAACTGCCTCGTCTGCCATCAGGGCGGCACGGTGGCGCCCTTCTCCATGAACGACGTCACGGTGCTCAAGCAGTGGGCCCCGGCGATGGCCACCTCGACCGCGGCGAAGTTGATGCCCCCGTGGCCTCCCGACGAATCGTGCCGCGACCTCAAGGGGACCCGCTCGCTGCCGCAGGCGCAGATTGACCTGTTCGCCAACTGGGTCGCACAGGGCAGCCACCTGGGCGACCCGCACGAGGCTCCGCCGATTCCAGACGGCGGCACGGGGTTGCCGTCACCCGACCTCACCCTGACGCCAACCGGGCCCTACACCCCCAAAGAGAACCTCACCGACGACTACCACTGCTTCGCCATGCCCACGGCGCTGGCGCAGGACATGTTCGTCACCGGAATCGAAGTGAACGCCGGCACCCCGAAAGAGGTGCACCACGTCATCGTCTACGAGGTGACACCCACCTCAGCGGTGAACAACGACAACAAAGAGGCCGGCATCGGGTGGACCTGCTTCGGCGGCCCGGGCGACGCCAACGCGGTCATGCTGGGCGGTTGGGTGCCCGGCACGACGTACACCGTGTACCCGGCCGGCACGGGCATTCGCCTCATCAAGGGGCGAACGGTGGTGATGCAGATTCACTACAACACCCAGTACGCCGCGCGGGCCCCCGACACCACCACGGTCAAGCTCAAGCTGGCCGCGAGCGTGCCCAACGAAGCGACGATTCTGCCGGTCGTGCAGAACACGTTCGCGATTCCTCCCAACGCCATGGGCTACTCCGTCACCCAGAGCGTCAACACCCCCGCGTTCTCGGTCAAGCTGCACTCCATTCTTCCGCACATGCACACCAAGGGCGCGGCCATCAAGGCGACGCTGGGCAACCAGTGCCTGATCGACATTCCCACGTGGGACTTTCACTGGCAGCAGCTCTTCTTCTTCGAGCAGCCGGTCACCGTTACGCCTGGCCAGCAGTTCAAGCTCACCTGCACGTGGAACAACCCCACGGCCAACACCGTCACCTGGGGTGAAGGCACCGACGACGAGATGTGCCTGACGTACCTCTACCTGACGCTGTGACGACCTTGTGGCGGCGGACGTGCGTTGGAGTCCGTTGGCAGACTGACAACCATCACCGGCGTCGTCGAGGGTTGCCCCCGAGCGTTCGGCGAGATTGAGGCGAGCTGTGCGTGGGGGTTGGGTCGCGGTCTCGCACAGCGGGAACCGACGCACACTCACCGAGGCGCACCGCCGCGTTACGGCTCGACGCAGTACACGCGGTGTTTCCCGTTGCACCCGCCACTCACCGCGAAGCTGAGGTACCACTGGTACACGTCCTCGAACGAACCGAGGGCTGGAACCGTCGACGAACTGACGCTTGCCCAACTGCCGCACGTAGTCCCCGCGTCTCCGCTCAAGAGCGCGCCGACGCTCCCTGTCCAAACCGCGTCGTCACCGTTCGGGAGGGTTGCTTTTTGCGCGCCCGCGTCCGTGAACGTCTCGTCGATAGACGCCAACAACGGTATGGTCACCAAATCTCCAGGTCGTGCGGTGACGACCACGTCGTCCGGGCGAACCCACACCGTGGCGAAGCTTTGAATCGGACCGCGGCCACCCGCATCAGGAATGAGTTTTTGAACCGCCGATTCGCCGTCGCTTGCGACCAGCGGCACAAACGCCTTCCCCGTGAGCTGCGCGACGCTGTCGCAGGCGGTCCAGACGCCATTCGCTGGAACCCTGTCAGACAAGATTGCGAGGCGTGCACCCAGCGGAACACTTGGTCGAGGTGGGGCGCAGCTCCCTTCCGTCTGGGCGCAGTACAACCGACGTTCGCTACCCGGGTCGCAGTTCACTGAAATCTGGGTGATCCACCTGAGATTGGACGAGAAGGGGTTGCCGACGCGGCCAAAGATGCCCGCTCCGACGGTACTCCACCCGCCGCAGTCGCTCCCCGCCGCGTACGAGTCACGGCTCGAGTCGTACAACACGCCCGTCCACGCTTTTTCTCCATACACGGTTGATGGCGTCAGCGCAGCCCGCTGTTCTGTGACCGAGACTGGGTACCAGACGCGCCCACGCACCAACGCGTCAAAGTCTGGCGCGACTGGCAACCCGTCGATTCGTACGAACCCGCCGTCGATTCTGAACCGAAGCCCTCCGTCCTCCGTGAAAGGAGACAGAAGCGCAACGTACGTGTCTGGGCTCCAGAGCCCCGCATCGGCCGCGGCGGCCCGACACCGCGCGTCACCACCGTCAAGCCCACCGAGATTTCCGGTGAACTTCGCTGAGGTGACGAAGATGACGTTGTAGTTCGCCATGAGCGCCGGGTAGTCAGTCACGAACACCCCGCCGTCAAAACTCCAGTGCGGCGACCCACACTGGCCGGCGTCCGGGAGGCCGGAGTCGCCCGCATCTGGCACGCTCGCGTCCCCCGCGTCGACGCCGGGGGTGCCGCCATCTCCGGCGTCCGCGCCTGCATCGAGCATCCCTGCGTCTTGACCTGCGAACTGCCCCGCATCAGCCGGCGACGCTCCACCGTCGTCCGGAACGATGCCGCCGCCGTCGACCTGCGTGGCGATGCCGCCATCGGCGTCCACGAGGCCTCCATCGTTCACGACCTTCTTGGAGCTTTGCACGCAGGCTCGAAGCCCTTCGCCGTACTCGACGAACTTGCACACGCGACCGTTCTGGCAACCGCCGTCGGCCTCACACGCGTACGCGCGCCGCTCACTGAGTTCGGCCCATTGGCATGAGGTGCCCGCGAGTCCTGCGGCGACGCAGGCCACGATGGAGAACCTGATCACTCACCCACCAGCACGAACGAAAGTGAACCCACCGACGGCGGACTCTGCCCCGTTCCGCTCGCAATCGCCAGCCGCGCAACCGCGCTGGACTGTTGGTGCCAATCCGCTGACTACGCGGCCTTGCTCGCCTCAGCTCGTTCGCGACGCACCCACGCCACGGTGTCGATCAGCGTCTGGCGCGGCAGGCGCGGCTGGTAGCCGAGCTCGGCGTGCGTCCAGAGCGACGAGAGCCCCCAGTAGTGGGCCGACATCTCCACCACTACCGGGTCCGGCAGGAACTTCGGAGGCGCTTTGTTGAACAAGCCTCGCACCTGCTCGCCGCTGCGCGTGGCGCTGAGCGCCACCCAGGCCGGCAGCTCCAACTTCGGCAGCGGCGCACCCGAGACCTCGCTCACCATCTGGAAGAACTGGATGAGCGAGCTGCACGTTCCGGGGAAGTGGTACACCGCGCGCGCCTTCTTCAAGGTGGCGAGGTTCGACATCGCGCTGGCGACGTCGCGAATGTCGGTGAAGTGCATGCCGCCCTTGCCAAGGAAGGGAATCTTCCCGTCGAGCAGGTTGGTGACGTGCTTGGTGGCGCGGAAGCGGTGGTCGCCCGGCCCCAGCAAGACCGGCGGGCGAATGATGACCAGCTCGCCGCCCAGCTTCTCGGCCGCCGAACGCGCCTGCTGCTCGGCCTTCACCTTGGAGTCGTAGTACGGCCATCGACGAACGGTCTTCTCCACGTAGGGCGCCTGCTCGTCAGCCACCAGGTCCGGGTACGTAAAGCAGCCGACCGTGCCCGAGGTGGACACGAACACCACGCGGAGCTTCCGCTCCGAGGCCCAACGCACCACGTTGAGCGTGCCTTCGATGTTGATGCGGTACATCTCGTCCGGCTGGTGACGGCTGTGCTGCACCACCGCGGCGAGGTGAAAGACGGTCTGCACGTCGTTGAGCGCCGGGTGCAGGCTCCATGGGGTGGGGTCGAGCAGCTCACCCTCCACCAGCTCCACCGGGCCGATTTCGGAGAGCCAGGTCTGACGGTTCCACTCCGCGGCGGAGCGAACCAGCGCCACCACCTGGTGGCCCTGCGCCTGGAGCGAGGCGATGAGGTGGCGACCGAGGAAACCGCTGCCGCCCGTCAACAGAACGCGAGTGTTGGCCATGTTCGTTTCTCCTCTACGACGCGTTTGAGACGAAGGTGGGAGCCGAGGCGCGAGGCGCCCTGAATTCGCTTCCGCCGGCGATGGCGAGCCGAATCGGCTGTGAGACCTGCTTCAGGTAGTCGGGCAGCCCGTCCAGGTTGGGGCCGGGCGCGTAGGTACGCGGTTCGGCGCCGCGCTTCAAAAAGCCGCGCAGCACCATGGCCTCGAAGGCGTCTTCGATGTTCGACACCTGCGCCGACGGGTAGTCGTGCATGAGCGACCCGGCCGTGGGGTAGCGCGTGCGGGCCGCCAACGCATAGTCGGCCTGAATGGGCTCGAACAGCGCCGCCACCAGCGAGCGCAGGCGCACGTCGTTGCGGTCGCCACCGGTGGGCGACTCCATCCACTGGTAGCGGACGACGTGATCCTCCACCGCCGGGTGGTGACCCGCGAGCGCCATGGCGTCGCCGAAGAACCAATGCATCCACTGGTTCTGCAGCGACAGGCGGGTGGCCGGGGGCAAGAGCTCGGCGCCGTCGAGGTCGCTCTCCAGCACGCGGCCGCCGCGCGCGCGAATGGCGTCGGCCAGCCAGGCCTCGGTGACGTCGGGCAGGCGGGTGTGCGCGAGGAACGCGCGCAGGTGGAAGGTGGTGACGGCCGTCATGCGCTGCTGCTCAGCCACCAGGCGCTCGGCCATCGACTTCACGTCGGTCTTCGCGTCGAGCTTGAGCGGCGTGCCGCAGGCCACGTGCGCACGGCCCAACTGCACGTCGCCTTGCGACAGCTCTTTGAGCCACCCCAGCACGGCCGAGAGCGACATGCCCGGCTTGGGCGCCCCCTTCAGCTCCTTCTCGAACGCAGACTCTTCGGGAACGCGGTCGTAGGAGAACGAAATCGGCAGCACCATGCAGGTGTGGCCCGAGTTCTGGAGCGCGCGGAGCAGCCCGCGCCGCGGGGGCAACGACTGGCGCGAGCGACTCCGCTGGCCTTCGACGAAGAACATCAGCGAAGCGCCCTTCTCGGCCAGCTTCGCCATCTGCTCGGTCACCTCGGGGACTTCCTGGCCCACGCCGCGCTTGATGAAGAAGGCCTGCGACTGTTCGAGCAGCGGGCCCACCAGCGGAATGTGCGAGAACTCCTCGGCCGCGGCGATGTGCGGCACGGGAATGCCGAGCTCGGGGTGCTGGAAGCAGAGGTACGAGGCGAGCAGGAAGTCGAAGTAGCTGCGGTGCGACGGCGCGAGCACGATGGTGGTGCCCGGCGGAACCGAGCGCATCGCGTCTTCGAACGAGGCGCGGTCCCAGGTCACCTGCGTGGTGGACTTGCGGAGCACCTTGCGGAACCCGAAGCCGAGCATGCGCACGGCCCAGTTGGCGTTGGGCTTCTCGGTCACCCACTGCACGTCGTTGCGCGCGTCTTCGTGGGCCTCGCCCGCCAGGGTCAGCTCGCGCTCGTCCTTGCGGCAGATGTGCCGGTAGAGCCCCGCCGCCACCTGCATGGTGTACTTCTGCGGAGAGAAGTCGTCGGCGATGAACGGCTTGCTCGAGCGGAAGTCGAAGGTGTTTCGCGTGAAGTACGCGAAGCACTCGTTCATGTAGCGAATCTTCTCGTCGGCCTTGTTCAGGCGCGAGAGGTCTTTCCGGTTGAACGTGGCCGCCAGGACCGCCCGCTTGGCCATGGTGGGAATGGCGCGGCGAACGATGTCCGCGTTCTTGAAGCCGTGCTCGTAGGAGCCGAGGAACACGCTGGGCACCGCGACCGTGCCGGGCCGGGCCGCGAAGTACGTCTGAGTCGCGTGAGCCGAGAGGTCGAGCCGCGAGGAGTTCTCCAACCCCGCGCACGCCGCGATGATGCGCACCCCTTCGGCCGGGGCCGGCGGGGCAGCGACGAGGGCCGCCTCCACCACGCGGGTGGACACTTCGTCCACCGGGACGACGTCGAGGCGGACCTTGGGGTCGCCGTTGAACGCGCGAATGACGCCGAGGCCGATGTAGAGCATGCAGCCACCGAACGCGGCGGCGCTGTCGATCCACCCCGGGAACGGGCGCTGCCAGGTGGCGGCGACCACGCTGGGCCGAACGATGGTGAGCGGCACGTGCTCGCGCCTGGCCGTGAGCAGGTGCTCTCCGATGCACTTGGTCAGCGCGTACGTATTGGGGTGCCCGGTCTCCTTCTTCAGGGCGTCTTCATCGGCGTGACCGGACAGGATGTTGGCGTAGAGGTCTTCAGCCGGCCGCGGCAGGTGAGCCAGCTCTTCGCCGATGGGGCCGGGCCGCCACGGCGTCACGTAGCAGGTCGAGACGTCGACCATCTGCACCAGGTTGGGCGCGCGCTTGGCCAGCTCCAGCACGTTGAGCGCCGCGGTGATGTTCGCCTCGGCCGCCTCAGCCACCGGGAGGTCGAACTCAATCGACGCCGCGCAGTGAACGACGTGGGTGATGGTGCCGAGCAGCGTCTCCAGCTCGCCGTCGTCGATGCCGCAGTTGGGCTGGGCGATCTCCCCCTTCACCACGTGGACCATCGACTCCCAGCCGGGCGCGTGCGCCTTGAACAGCTCCGCCTTGGCGATGCCGTTGAAGAAGCGCTCCTTGGGGGACCGCACGGTGCCGTCGCGCCGACGGTCGGGCCGAATGATGAGGTGAATGCCCCCGACGTTGAGTTCCTCTTTTCGCCGGAGCAACTCCTCCAGCACCACCTTGCCCACGAAGCCCGTGGCGCCGGTGAGGAGGATCTGGTTCGTCTTCGCGCGTTGGTCGGCCATGGTGCGTGCGTTCCTCACGTTCCTGCGATGCGAATGCGGGGGTTGCGGTCGCTGCTCTTCCGCGGGGTCTGGGCGTGCGTCTCGATGAGCCCCAGCACGCCGTGGTTGCCGGCGCCGAAGACGTTCTCGGGGTCCACCGCGCTCTTGACCTCTTTGGCCCACGTGAGCGCGCCCTGCGAATAGATGTCTTTCATGAAGTGCTGGCGCAGCTTCCCCACCCCGTGGTGGTGCGAGAGCGAACCACCCGCGGCGAGAATCTCTTCGCGCGCCGCCTGCTCCAACTCGAGGTACGTCTTCGAGGGCTCGGCCACGCCCTTGGCGTAGAAGCCCATGTAGAAATAGATGCACACGCCCGTGGTGTAGAGCTGGGTGATGCGCCCGCTGAAGAACGGCTTTCCGGGCAGGCGGCGGCGCTCGAACTCGCGCTGCACGCGCTCGCGCACACGGTTGTAGAGCTCCAGCGCGCGGCTCCACGGGACGCTGGTCTCGAAGCTCTCGGCGATGGTCCAGTGATCGAACGCGAAGTCGCGAATGTAGGCGATGCCGTAGGTGAGCTGATACCCGCGCTCGCCGTTCGCGGCGCCGCCTTGCAGCCCGCCGTGCCGGTCGGCGATCTCGTTCAGAATCGTCTCCTGGTACTCGACCTCGGCCTTCGTCCCTTCAAACACCAGCGTGGCCACCGCCAGCTTGTTGGGGTCGAAGCCCTTCACCTGGGTGACGAACAGCTTCTCAAGCTGGCTCTTCCCTTTGGCCAGGCCCGTCGAGGCCGGCTTCAACGCCTGCCCGAAGTGGAACTGGGTGTTGTCCATCAGACGCACGCTGGCCGGAACCGCGCCCGACTGCTGCAGCTCGTAGAGAAACGCGAAGCCCGCTTCGAGCGAGGGGAACAACACCGAGCCGTACTTGCGCACCTCGGGGAGGGGGAACAGCTTCACCACCGCCTGGGTGATGATTCCGTAGTTGCCTTCACTCCCGAACATCCAGTTCTTGGGGTTGGTGCCCACGCTCTCGCGCGGCGCCAGCTGCGGGCGCGACACCACGCCCTGCGCCGAGACGACCTGGAGGTCCAGCACCAGCTCCTCGATGTTGCCGTAGCGGTTCTTCTTCATGCCGCTGGCGTTGGTGGCCACCCACCCACCGAGCGTGGAGAACTCCACGCTGTCCGGCTCGTGCCCCATGGTGACGCCGAACTTCTCCAGCTCGCGTTGAATGTGGCGGCCGGTGGCGCCCGCTTCGATCAGCGCCATGCGGTTGACGGGGTCGATCCACAGAATGCGGTTCATGCGCCGCATGTCGACGCTGATGATGATGCGCGACTCGGCGATGGAGCAGCGCAGGGCGTCGGTCACGTTGGTGCCGCCGCCGAACGGAATCAGGCAGAGGTCCTTCTTCTTCGCCAGCTCCACCAGCTTGACCACGTCGTCGTGCGAGCGCGGGTACACCACCACGTCGGGAATGCGGTCCAGCTTGCCGTAGCGCACCGACCAGATTTCTTCGCCGGTGTGTCCGTGCCCGTGGCGCAGTCGCACCAGCGCTTCGCTGGTTACGTTCTCGCCGCCGAGCAGCTCCACCAACTCGGAGAGGAACTCCGCGTCGGCCTTCGATTCGGGAACGCTCGGGGGGTACTGGCTCTCGTGGCGATTGGTCGGCGCGAGGGGGCTCGCCAGGTGCTCGGCCATGAAGGGCAGGAGCGACGGCAGCTGCTCCCCGCAGATGTTGTACCGACGCCCGGTCAGCTCGACTTCGCCGTTGTCGCGCGCCACGAACCGGGTGTCGCGAAAGCCCCAGCCGTCGAGGCTCTCTTCTTCGCCGTCTTTCTCAGGCGGAATCGGCGGCGAAAAACGCGTGTCGCCGGTCGCCGGCATGCGCGGCTCGCCCCCGCGAACGAGGTTGCGAGCTTCGCGTGCGGCTTCCAGTGCGGTGCGGGCGAGATTTCCGAGCATTCCGGAGCCCTTCGAGTCGTTGGCCATCGTCTTCCTCGCAGTCGCTGCCGGGTCAAAACGACACCCGGGGAGCGCGTCAGGTAGCACACGTTTGAACGCGATCAACCCGGCGCCAGAACTGGCGTAACCCCACAGCTTCTTTCGTGGTTCGCCGGTGAAACAGGTCTCTTGAGCGGCGAGGCGCGGCGCACGGAAACTCCCTTTGCGCTTCGCCCCCCCACGCGGGCCGACATAGAACCCAACCCACGCCTGCGGTGTTCAAGGCGCACGCCCATGACACCCCTCTTCGCCCTGCTCGTTGTCGCCCTCGCCACTTCACCGGCGCCGGTCATTCCGCAGTCGCCGTCGCCCTGGGCCCCCGGTCAGGCCCTGGTGACCGGAGGCCACGTCATCGGCGCGGAGCTGCGCGACATCGACACCTGCGGCACCTGCCATGCCGACGTGGTGGAACAGTGGCGGACGTCGGCCCACGCCTTCGCTTCCTTCAACAACCCTCTCTACCGCGTGGCCATCGACAAGCTCCGCCGCGACGTCGGCACCACAGCCAGCCGCATGTGCGCCAGCTGCCACGACATCGCGCTCCTCACCGAGGGCGCGATGGACATGACCGACATTCGCCCGGAAGACCCGCGCGCGCACGCGGCGCTCACCTGCCAGACGTGCCATGCGGTCAAAGGCGTACGGCCCGACGGCAACGGCAGCTACACGCTCGCCGCGCAGTCGTTCACACCGCCCGAGGAGAAGGACCCGGCGTCGATCGCCGAACACAAGGCGCAGATGGCGCCCACCGTGCTGCGAAGCCCCGCGCTGTGCGGCGGTTGCCACCGCGCCTTTCTCGACACCTTGACCGGGAACGCCAACGCCTTCTTCGGGATGGACGACTTCACGGCCTTCGCGCGCTCGGCCTGGGCCGGCAGCCACGCCGAGCGCATCGACTCGGTGACCGGGACCGACTGCAAGGGCTGCCACATGCCCAAAGAAGCGGCGGTGCTCAAAGACGCCGCGGCCAAGAATGGAAAAGTCTCGTCCCACCGCTTCATCGGGGCCCACTCGCTCCTCGCCGCCATGCGGGGCGACGACGCCCAGTTGGCCAGGGTGCAGGAGTTCTTGAAGGGCGCGGCCTCCATCGACGTGGCGGCGGTGAAGAAGGCCGATGGCCGCTGGGCGATGCCGGCCGAGGCGGCCACGCTGGCCCCCGGCGAGCGCGTCTTCGTGGACGTGGTGATTCGAAACCTCCGGGCGGGCCACCGCTTTCCCAGCGGCGTGCTCGACGCCCAGGACACCTGGGTGGACTTCAAGGTCCTCGACCGGAATGGCGTCGAAGTGGCGACGGATTCCACGCATCACCTCCGCGCCGAGGTCATCAACGCGCAGGGCCGACCGCTCTCCGCCCGCGAGACGAACCAGTTCGTCACGGCCGTGTGGAACCACACCGTGCCGCCGCGAGACGCCCGGGCCATTCGCTACACGTTCGAGGCGCCGGCCGACTTCGACGCCGCCCGCCTCCCCTTGACCGTCGACGTGGCGCTCAAGCACCGCACCCGGAATGAGACGCTTCGCGAGGCCGCGTGCGCCGACTTCCAGACCGACCTGGGGCAGCGCTACGCCGCCATGGGCAAGAAGCTGTCGGGCAGCGCCGCCGACCCGTGCGTCGACGCGCCCATCACCGTCATCACCACCCATCGCGCGGTGCTGAACGGCGCGCTCCCCAAGGACGCACGCCCGACGTGGGAGCGTTTGTACGAGCACGGCCTCGCCCTCCTTCCGTCGCTCCAGGAGTACCTCGACGACGCCCGACCGAGCCTGGAGGAGGCGCAAAAGCTCGTTCCGGCCTCAGCCCGCCAGTCCCGCGCGGCGATTCGCCTCGCCCAGGCGGAAGTGGCCGCGCGCCAGGGCCGGGTCGACGAAGCCCTCGCCCACCTGAAAGCGGTCGACGCCCTCGTCCCCAACCACCCCGCCGCCGACCGGGTTCGCGGCGACGCCTACGCTGAGGTCTGGCGCTGGAAGGAGGCCGCGCGCGCGTACCGCGTCTGCGTCGGTCGCGCGCCCAATGACCTCGACGCGTGGAAGCGCCTCGCCGTGGCTTCGGGTTCGGCCGGCGACGCGAAGACGGCGCAGTGGGCGGCGGCGTCGGGCCTCGCGCTTCAGCCCCGAGACCCCGACCTGCTCCGCGTTCAGGCCCTGGCGCTGCAGACGCTGAACGCTCCGGCCGAGGTCACCTTGCGGGCGATGGAGGCGTGGGAGCACTGGAAGGTTCCCGACGAGGCGCCGCGCATCAAGGCGAAGTGCTCACTCACAGTGCCGGGGTGTGCCGATAACCGAAACCCCGTGCCGCTGCGCACCGTGAGCTGGAGCTCCGCGGCGCACTGACCGGCTCCGGGAACTGGCGCGTCGACACGCGTTACTGAAAGCTGAACGTCAGACTCGCACCTGAGTTTGGGCGCGGCGTGTTGGTGACCTGGACCACCGTGCCGCTCGACCAATCCACACAGACGGGAAACGAGGGCGACGTGGAGACATTCCCCACCGTGTCTTGAACCCCGAGCCGCCCAAAACCGTTGGTCTCCACGCGGCTCGAGAGGGCAGCCGAGGCGGAATCGCCTGGCCCGGAGAACGCCGGACGGACGTCCACAAAGAACGAGCGAATCGTCCTGCCGCCGTTCACCGCAAACTCTTCGACGTAGGCCTCGTGGAGCCCCGCGCCTGCCGAAAACACCTTGTCGAGCGTCGCCATCGCTTGCGTATCTTTGACCCCACCGTCCGACACAACCAGCCGAGGGCTCAGATACGCGCGTCGCGCGAAGTTGATGGTCGCGCTCCCCGAGAGAGCGCCGATGGATTTGGTCGTCGACAATACGCCAGTGAGACATTCCGGAAAGGCGTCGCACCTCATTCGCGCCGCGAGCGACGCACCGCCATCGAGACCAAAGTCGTAGCCACTATCCGCTGCGACGGCGTCGAGGTGAACACCGCTCAAAATCACCCCGCCATCCTCCTCGTGAAAATCGGGATCGACCCACCACATGTCCAAGCGGCCTGGAATGCCGCCGTCGACCCGCGACAACGAGATGTCCGTAAGCGCATCGGCGAGTGTGCTGGGATTCGACGGATAGTGGTTCTTGCATTCCTTCGCCGGGCCACTGTCAGCCGCGCCGCTGTCCGGCTCTCCGCTCGTCGTCGTTCCGCCGCACGCAACGAAGGTCAAAGCCAGTGAACAGCCGCCCGCGATTCTCAAAGTATGGGAGAACATTTCGAACCTCTCTTTCGCTCGAAGAGTGCAATGGCTGCGCCGCGGCCAACGGCGTGAATGTTCGCGGGCCGAAACTGAACAGCATTGCGGATCATTCGCGCGGGCGCACCGGAACCGGCTCGCAGACGAGTCACAGAACGCAAAGATCCTGTACGTGGGCCAAGTTCAAGAGGTCGCGCGCGTCTCAAGCGTGACACGCGCGGCGCCGAGTCAGTCTGAGCGCCCAACACCGGCGACAGCCCGCGTTTTGCTCTAACCTTCGGGCATGCCGTCGAGCCCGCAGTTTCTGATGAGCTTCGCCCGCGGGCATGCGCATTTTCGCGCGGGCCGGTTCTTCGAAGCGCACGAAGCTTGGGAAGTCGGCTGGAAAGCGACCGCGGGCCGCGAGAAGCAGACGCTGCAGGCGCTCATCATGTGGGCGACCGCCATTCACCACGCGAAGAACGGCAACACCGCCGGCATGCAGAAGTTGATGGCGAGCGCCGTGGCGAAACTCGATGAGCGCATCGCCGGGACACCTCCCTTTGCGTTCGAACCACTCTCCGATGCCATCGTGCGCAGCTGGGAAGCCGCGAAGGCGGGCGACCTCTCGACGCCTGTGTGGGAACCCCTCGCCGAAGACGAGGCGCCCGAGTCCGTGGAAACGAGCCACCGCGCCCATTGCCCGTACTGCGGAGAACCCGTGCAGGTCGAAATCGAACCCGAGCTCGCCGCGGGCGCGGAGTACATCGAAGATTGCCCCGTGTGCTGCCGCCCGTGGACGGTGAGCGTCGGGAGCGACGGGTTCAAACTGAAACACGAAGATGAATAGCGCGCGCGGCGTTGCGATTCAGTTCGTAGCCCTGGCGGCGTTTTGCACGCTGGTGGGGTCGCTCGCGATTCTTGTCTTCGGCATTACGGGACCCGGGCAAACGGGCAGCGAGTTTGGCCACCTCCCATTCATCGACATGTGGGTTCGCTGGGACGCGGGCTGGTACCGCGGCATCGTGCTCGACGGCTACTCATACTCGCCCACCGCGCAGAGCCACGCGGCGTACTTTCCGCTCTACCCCATGCTGATGTGGCCGTGGGTTCGGCTCGGTATCCCCGCCGACCTGGTCGGCATCTTCGTCACCTTCACCGCAGGTCTACTCGGCTCACTCGCTTTCTCGGCGTGGGTGGAGCGTGTGCGGCCGGGCCAACACGGACTCGCCCTCCGACTCCTCTTGGTGTGGCCTTTCGCGTACTACCTCGCCGGTGCGCTTTACGCCGATGCCATGTTCTTCGCGTGCACGGCCGCCGCGTTCTTGTTCATCGAGCGTCGCGTGCTGTGGCTCTCGGTTCTCTTCGCGGCCCTTGCGTCTGCCGCACGGCCCGTCGGTTGGGCGGCGGTCATCGGCCTTGTGGTCCGTGAATTCGAACTCACCCGGCGCGAGGGAAAATCGCTCAGCCTGCGCAACGCGGTACCGCTGCTCGGGGGCTTCGGACTCGCGGCGTACATGTTGTTCCTCCAGCTCAAGTTCGGAGACGCCCTCGCATTCATTCACACCCAGGTCGGTTGGGGGCAGCTCACAGGCGACGGCGCCTTCAAGCCAGCGCTGGCTCAAGCCAAGAACCTGGGCGATCTCGTTTCGCCCGGTCTGCACCTCGCGCTCTGCCTCGCAGCCCTCGCCGCCGCGTGGCCGATGCGTCGCACGCTTGGGTGGGGGTACGCCGCGTACGTGGCCGTGGTGCTCGCCGTTCCCCTCTACGTGGCGCGCGATTTCATCGGGCTTGGCCGCTACGCGCTCGCCGCGTTTCCGTCGTTCGTCGTTTTTGCCGACGTGCTGACCGCGCGCCCGAGACTGAAAATCGCCTGGTTCGCGACCTCGCTCGTGTTGCTCGCGATCATGACCACGCGGTTCGCGGTGGGTCGGTACGTCTCGTAGCCGGGTGGGACGCCCGGGCGATCGCCTCTTGAACGTGACACCTGCGCCCGGCGGTTTGACCCTGATTTTCGCGGTCAGCTAGCAGCAAGTCTCCTTGAGCCGCGGAGACTCCTTGATTCCACGAATGGCGCAATCGGTGGCCCTCGTCGTGCTCGTGAGCAGCGTCGCGTTCGCAGAAGAACCGCCACCCTCGAGGCTGAGCGACGCCGCGGACGATGCGCCGGCAAGCACTCCGGCGACGGCGGCGTCGATCAGCACCTCCACCGCGACGGAAAAGAAAGACCCGCCTCTGGCGCTCTCGGGGTTTGACCTGTCGGTGTCGCTGTTCGACACCTCGGGCGTGTACGGCGGGAGCGAGGGCTACTTGAACCAGCTCTCCATCTGGATTGACCCCACCTTCAAGCTGGGCAAGCGCTTCGCCGAGGGCACCTTCTGGGAACCGCTCGCAATCTCCGCGCACCTCCCGCTCGACGTGGAAGTGGCCGGCAGCGACCCCCGCTTCCGCGGCCGGGCGTTCGGCTCGGGCTCGCTGTTCGACGCCGCGCCCGAGACGCTCCCCATCAACTCGGCGCAGGAGTCGATCACCGCGCCTTCGGGCCAGGTCTCGGGCCTCAGCCACCGCGCGCTCGTGGTGGGCGACAGCTGGCTCACGCTCGGCCACAGCAAGCTGCTCACCATTCCCACGGTGGGAACCGAGCTGGGCAGCTCCATTCGCGCCGTGGTTCCCACCTCCATCGGGAGCCGAAACGCCGGCCTCATCACGTCGCTCTCCGGCGGAGTCTCGCTCACGCAGGCGCTGGGGCCGGTGACGTTGTCGTACGCCTTCCGCGCCACCAAGTATTTCTACACCCGCTCCTCACCCGCCATCGCGCCGCTGGAGGGCGGCATCACCGTGAACGGTCAGGCGGTGACGCCGTGGACGCCAGCGTCGACCGGCGTGACCAACCCCAACTGGGGCCTCGTCAACAGCGTGACCGCCGAGGTGGAGCTGCCGAAGAACTTCAGCGTCTCGGTGGGCTACTCGCTCTTCAACACCAAAGGCCTCGGCACCTCGGGCTGCAGCGTCGACGGCGTGCCTACCGCGAACCTGTGCACTGACGGCGCGCTGGTGGGCGACGTTCGCCCGGGAGCTACGCGCGACGAGCAGTGGTTCAACGCCTCGGTCGACTGGAAGCCCAGCTTCTGGTCGGTGGGCCTGGGCCTCGGAACCTTCCGTCCCCTGCGGACCCCCAACGGGCAGATCGCCCAGCCGTTCTTCATCGCGTCGCGAGACAACTACACCACCGTCTTCCTGTCGTTCTCAGCCAGTGCAGAAGCACTGGTGCAATCGCTGTCGAAAGAGGCCCAGCCATGAAACGAATCATTTCGTCCGCCGCGTGTGGAGTGTTCCTGCTCGTCGCCTGCGCCGAGCCGGTCGCGCCGCGCAGCACGGTTCAAGCTGACGCCATCGCCAAGAGCGACCTGGAAGGCGTCTGGTACTTCCGCCAGACCGTCGTGGGCGTGCCGTTCACCACCGGCTTCACCTTCATCGGCGAGCAGGGCGAGAACGAGATGGAGAAGATCGTCTGGGACATTCAGGAAGACGTCCTCACCGCCCGCCGCGCCTACGAGTACGTGAAGGGGAGCGAGAAGGGCGAGCCGTCGCAGCAGGTCGGCCCCGACGGCAAGTACCTCGGTGCGCCCGTGGCGGCGTTCAAGATCAAGAGCCAGTTCGACATCATCCGCGAATACAACCCGTCGACCGGTGAAGAGTACGACAAGGTCGTCGAGAGCACCGAGCGCAAGTGGTTCGACCGCAAGTTCATCCGCGTCGACTGGTCCGAAAACCTCGTCACCAACTTCCAGTTTCTCGCGGACTACAGCACGGGCTCCGTCACCAGCATCAAGCAGGACCCGACGCGCTACTACGTCTCCGACCCCAAAGATCCCGACGCGTTTCGCATCGAGCGCGCCAACGACAAGGCGCAGGCCAACTACCTCGAGCTGACCCAGAAGCTCACCGCGTCACCTGAGATGGTGACCTTCGACGACGGCACCTCGTGGCCGCTGTGCTACCTCGAGTACGCGACCCAGGACTGCGGCAGCCAGGAGATCAAGGTGCGCAGCTCGTTCCTCCGCGTCACACCGCGCGACTACGAGCCGATGGTCTACGACGATCACATGATGGACCGGTTCGGGTACTTCACGCTCGAGCGCAAGAGCTACAACCGCCAGTACGGCCTGACCGAGTCCGGCCGCGTGCGCCTCATCAACCGCCACAACATCTGGCAGCACTCCCTCACCGAGAAGGCGTGCAAGGTCGACAACGACTGCGCCCCGCTCTCGGCCGGCGTCCGATGCGTGACGGAGACGCCGCTGGCCCTGTCCGACAAGTCGGCCGGCGCCATCACCGGCGTGTGCGCCCTGCCCTTCGCCGTGCGAAACCTGCAGGACCCCACCAACCCCGCCTCGGCGGACCTCGGGCCTCGTCCCATCGTCTACTACGTGAACGATTCCTTCCCGCCCGACCTGAAGGACGCGGCGAAGGAGCTGGCCCGCCAGTATGACGAGACGTTCCGCGGCATCTACCGGGGCGCAACGGGCAAAGAGGCTCCGGGCAGCCTGTTCGTGATGTGCACCAACAACCCGGTGCAACAGGGCGATCCGACCGAGTGTGGACCGGCGGGCACGCACGCTCGCGCCGGCGACATTCGCTACAACACGCTCTACTGGGTGGACGAACCGAACTCGGCCCAACTGCTCGGCTACGGCCCGAACTCGAACGACCCGGAGACCGGCGAGGTGATCAGCTCGTCCGCGTTCATCTACGGCGCCGCGGTCGATTCGTACGCGGCCTTCGCGCGCGACCTGGTCAAGCTGGTCAACGGCGAGATTAAGCCTGACAAGTTCCTCGACGGCGTGAACGTGAAGGCGTGGGTGGAAGCGAATCGCTACGGGTCCACCTACCGCCAGGTGTCGGACGCAGAAGTGGCCGACATCGCCTCGCGCATGGACACCGGGTGGGTGAAGGGCCTGCCCAAGACCAACGCCATCAAGAAGGGCAACGTGGCCACGATGCGCCAGAACGCCATGGAGCGCCGGCAGATGCTGAACCGCTCGCAGATGCTGGGCGCGGACATCGGGCTGACCGCGCGCCGCCTCTCGAAGCTGGCGGGCACGCAGGTGGAGAAGCAGTTGGTGAACGGCGAAATTCTGCTCACCCGCGGCATCGACCCCCGGTCGGGCATCGGCCAGGCGGACATGACCAAGGTTCGCCCGCTCAGCTCAGTCAGCCCCGAAGCGGCGAAGTTCATTCGCGCCCAGCGCCGTCGCCTCTCAGCGCACTCGGTGGACATGGCCTCCACCATTGACGACAACGTGCTCGGCTTCGCGCTGGCGCAGCAGGGCAAGGACTCGGCCGAAGTCTGGCGGAAGATTCGCGAGCTGGTGTTCCTCTCCACCGCGCTCCACGAGGTCGGCCACACCCTGGGCCTGCGGCACAACTTCGCCGGTTCGTACGATCCGATGAACTACCCCAAGACGTACTGGGACCTGCGCACCGCCAACGGCACCAAGCAGCCCCGCCCCCGCTACATGGACCCGGAGTCGCAGACGGAGCTCCAGGGCGTGGCCCTGCCCAAGGGGCTCAAGGCCGGCATCTCGGAGTTCATGCAGTCGTCCATCATGGACTATGGCGCCGGCTTCAACTCGGACATCCAGGGCCTGGGCAAGTACGACCGCGCGGCGCTGAAGTTCGGGTACGGCCAGCTGGTGGAGGTGTTCAACACCACCAAAGATCCCTACCTGCTCGGCGCGCTCCAGGCGTCGGTCACCTACGGGGAACCGCAGCCGCTGCTGATCGACTGCTCGGGCAACAACTTCATCTCGGTGCACTACACCAAGCTGCCGACGCTGGTGGACCTGGAAGCCCGCACCGACGTGGCGATGAGCAGCATCAAGCCGGCGATTCTCTCACCCACCTGTGCGTACCCGGACTCGGTCGAGGTGGACCCGTCGAAGCGCGTGGTCGTTCCCTACAAGTTCTGCTCTGACGAGTTTGAAGGGGCCTCGCCGGGCTGCGCGATGTTCGACCGCGGCGCCGACGTCTACGAGGTCGCTTCGAACGCGATGAGCTCGTACCGCCACTACTACATCTTCGACAACTTCAAGCGCGACCGCCTGGGCTTCAACCCTGACGAGTACATGTACCGGTTGTACACGCGCTACTTCGATGAGCTGCGTTCGCAGATGCAGTTCTACGTGCTCGACCGCGCGGTCTACGAAGACTCCACGCCCGACGATGGCAAGCCCACCAACTTCTGGCGCTCGCCCGACGGCTGGGGCCCGTTCACCGTCGCCGTCTCCAACGGCTACGACTTCTTCGGCGAAGTGCTGATGACGCCCGAGCCCGGCCCCTACTACCAGTACGAGGGCGCGGACGGCCGCACCGCCTATTACATGGACGACTACGGCTCCGGAAAACCGGCCTTCGACATCACCATCGCCGACGGCCGCTACTTCCAGACGATGTGGGACTACGACTCGGGCTACTACTGGTACGACAAGGTTCGCGTGGTCGGCAGCTTCCTCGACAAGGTGGCGGCGATTGGCGAGCTGACCGACCCCGAGACCTACTTCATGGGCAAGGACCTCGCGGCTGACCTGCGCCAGTACTCCATCAACTACTATCGGCTCTACGCCAAGCAGACACAGGACCTGTTCGCCGGTGCGCTGACGGATCGCTGGGACCAGTTCGGCTGGATCTGGGACGGCACCAAGGTGACCCGTCGCCCTATCTCGGGAACCATGGCGCCCTTGAAGGCGAACGAAGTCCCGCTCGACCCGACGCTTGGCTTCACCGTGCAGCTGTGGATGGCGAGCCTCGGCGTGGCGCTGTTGCCCGCGACCTTCGACTCGACCTTCTACGACTCGTCTCGGCTGTGGCTGGCCGGCAACGGCGCGCAGATTTCACCGTCGCTCCCGACCGTGACGTACACCGACGCGCCTTCGGGCAAGGTCTACACGGCGGTCTCCTTCAAGAACGGCGCGGTCGAGACCGGCGTGGCGGCGCGAATGATCGCCCGCGCCAACGAGCTGAAGGCGAAGAACACGCCGGTCGACCCCTACGTCGACGCCGAGCTGAAGAACTACACCCAGCTGATGGAGTCGCTGCGCTCCATCACCGAGGTGTACTCGAACGAAGTGTACTGACGCGGCTGCGCGCGCTCGCCCGGTGTCCCCGGGTGAGCGGCCCGCCCGAGTCGACTACCAGCTCGAGCTGAACGTGGCGGCCGGCATCTCGATGCACTGGCCGCCGGCGACGGGTTCGTCCGCGTCCAGGTCCCACTCCACCAATTTCAGGTTGGAGCCGGTGCCGGCCATCGTGCCACCGTCGGCCGACTGGGTGGCTTGCGAGACAGTCGCCGAGCCCGCCTGCGGGAAATAGGCGCGGTCGTACTGATCAGTCGAAGGAATGTAGCCTTCCCAGTAGATGACGCAGACGTCGCACTTGAGGTACTTCGACGTGGCGTCGTACGACTCCGTCGCGGGGGCCGAGGCGAACGTTCCCTGGTACCACAGCTCGAGGTCGATGCGGTCGCGACCGACGGCCACCTGCGCCGTGGGGGCCGTGGACCAGGCGCGCGTGGCGTTGAACCACAGCAAGTCGGGCGGCTGCCCAGCGGCCGCGAGGTCAATGTTGTCGTACAGGCCTTCGGAGAACCCGGCGTCGAAGAACCCAATCTTCCGGCAGGTCACGCTGCCTCCACCTGCGCCACCAGAGCCACCGCCGCTCCCGCCGCTGCCGCCCCCGGAAGAACCGCCGCTGCCGCCGCTCCCGCCGCCGGGAGAACCGCCGAAGCACGCCTGAGAGGCGCAGGTCTGACCGGTGCCGCACATGCGGCACACGGCGCCGCCCTTGCCGCAGAGGCTGGTGGAGACGCCGGGCTGGCAGACGCCGTTGGCGTCACAACACCCCGAGGCGCACGTGCTGGCGTTACACACCTTGCCTCCGTCGGCGTTGCTCTGCGAACCACCGCAGGCCGCGGTCAGCGCGGCGAGGCAGAAGGTGCTGGTGAGAAGGAGGATTCGAGGAGACATAGGGGCTCTCTTGCCGGCCAGAGGAACAAACGCGCGCGGTCTCTAGCACCGGCGCTCTGTTGCGCGCACGCGTTGCCTTGGATTTTGCAAGTGCGACATGTCCTCCTGTGTAGGGGAAGAAAACGCATTCGCCGCTTGCATTCGCATTCCCCAGTACGTGATCATTTCGCCCGGGGAATTTTTTTCTCGCTGAAGTGTAACGGGCGAGCCAGTCCGAGGGGCCAGGAACTCGAGTGACGACGGAAAACGAAACACCCAACAAAGCGCCTGCGGGCGATCTCGGTTCGATGTTGTTCGATGACGAACCGGGCGAGAGCGCGCAACCCGCAGCGGCGCCGGTGGCGGGCCCTGCGCCCACGGCATTCTCCGCGCCGAGCTCAGGCAAGTGGCCGGGCACAATTCCGCCGCTCGACATGGCGCGTGCCGTGATGATGGGGCGCGTCGGCGTGCCACCGGCGTTTCAGACCCTGACCGAGTCGCTCAAGGCGCGCATGACGCCGGTCGAGAACGCGGTGCTCTCCGGCCAGCCGGTGGCGTTTGATCCCGCCGGGTTGTTGAACGCCATCGGCATGCGGTGGCGCATCAAAGTGGCGATCGCCACCCGCCCCGCCAAAGACGACCAGATTGATCAGCAGTTGGTCGATGTATTCCTGGGCGAGATCGACGTGGCGATGAAGGGCATCGCCCAGATTCCTGAGGGCATCGACGCGCCTGGCAAGGCAGCGTTCGACGCGAACAAAGACGCGCTGGCGCGAGCCGCGATGGAAGTGCTGAGCGCGACACCGTCGTCACCGAACATTCCCGTGGTGGCGGTGCCCCCGGGCGAGCCGGTGGTCCAGAAGAAGCAGGCCACCGCTGGAAAAATACGGATCACCGAAGAGGTTCCGGTCGCGAAGGGCGCCTCATGGTCGCGCGAGAAGAAGCTAAGGGTCGCGATCGCTCTGATGCTGCCGGTGGCAATTTTCATCAATGCAGGTGCGTTGCTCGGAGGCCGCAGCACCACCATCGTCGATGGGATGCCAGAGAATTCACGACCCGTGGCGGCCAAAGACGGGAGCGCTATTACCGCCCAGTTCGGCGACACGAAACCCAGCGCTGCCGACATCGCTATGATGAAGGCAAAAGCGGCCGGCATGGGTAAGAAGCTGTTCAAGCTGCCCGGCGAAGGCCGTGGCTGGTCCTACATTATCTGTAGCCCCTCAATGGTGCCCAGCCTGACGGAGACAAACGACAATGGCGACTAGACGCATGAGCAGGTCCGCAGCCCACGGTTTTACGCTGATCGAGTTGATGATGGTCGTTGCGATCATAGGACTGCTGGCATCGATCGCGATCCCCGGCTTTGATCAGATTATGTTCAAGGTACGACAGAGCGAGCGAAAGCTGACGTTCTCATCCATTGAGCGAAATTTCATCCAGCGCTACGGATCGGAAGGAAAAGCGCCATGGAACTCTGCTCCGGGCGTTTGCACGAACGGCTGGCCAGGAAACCCGTCCGTGTGGACAACCATCGGACCAAACCGGTTCTCATACAATAAGGCAT
Source organism: uncultured Myxococcaceae bacterium (assembly GCA_964522795.1). GTDB lineage: Bacteria > Myxococcota > Myxococcia > Myxococcales > Myxococcaceae > CAZFXD01. Next base: position 12,329 of record CAZFXD010000017.1, on the reverse strand, counting down.
GGGTTTCGGCGAACCGCAATTTCGGCGGAGCGGCTTGGGCGACCATCGATTGGCTGCCGGATGGTCCAGTTCGATATAAGTACTCCATCTTCGGAAGCGGTTGCGGGAGCTACTGGACTGAGCACCTCATGGATACCGACGGCGACGGCGTCGATGATCGCTGGTTGCAGCGGACGTGGACCCTGAGTGGCAAGGACTGGATGATGACCAACGACGATTGCACGTTCTTTAGCTGGGTGTGCAGCGCGTTCTGAATTGGGGCACTGGCACGGTGGCTTCACCGATCAAGCGCTGCAAAGCGCTCGGTCGATCGGGAAATCAACTTCCGTACGCCTCTTCGGTTCGCCCCAGCTCTGACAACAGCGTCGATTTCTTGAGCACCAGCTCTTCGTCGCCCGGGGCCGCGGCCAGCGCCTGCGCGTAGGTCGCCAGCGCCTCGTCGTAGCGGCGGAGCGCACGGAGGCAATCGGCTTTCCCCACCAGGGCTTCCGGCGAGGCGCCGCTGGTCATGACCAGGCGTTCGTGAACGAGCAGCGCTTCCTCGTAGCGTTGCAGCCGCTCCAGCGCCGCCAGCTTGCCCTTCCACACGTCCTGAGTGCGGTCGCCGAGTTCGAGCAGCAGGTCGAACGCGCCCAGGGCGTCTTGCGACTCGCCCACCTGCAGCTGCGCCTGGGCCCGCTCGCGAATGACGTCGGGACGTTTTCCCAGGAGCGACTCGGCTCGGTGAAAGCTGGTCACAGCCTCGGAGGAACGCTCCAACTTCGACTGGCACTGACCGCGCTCGAACCACACCTGCCCCACGAAGGGGTCCAGCCGGGTCGCTTCGTCGTAGATGCCCGCGGCCTCGGAGAGCCGCCCGGCGCGCATGGCGTCTTTGGCGCGTGCGGCGGTGGCCGCGGCCTGCTTCATGTCCACGCGGCTCTGGGGGTGCTCCAGGTCCCACAGCGCGCGACGGGTTCGCAGCGCTTCCGCGGACTGCCACGCTGGCACGCGCTCGACGTACTCGCGGTACGAGGCCACGGCTTCCAGCGTGCGCGCCATTCGCGCTTCGCAGTCACCCTTGAGTCGCCACCCTTCGGCTTCCTCTTTGTCGGCCTGCACGGCCGCTTCGAGGGCCGCGAGCGCGTCGGGAAACTTCTTCTGGGCCACGTACAGCGCCCCCTGCCGCGCCAGCATCTTCGCGTCGCCCGGTTTCCGGTTGAGGGCAGCCGTCACGAAGGCGAGCGCGTCGGGCAATTTTCCCAGCATGAACAGGGCGTGGGCCTTGAGACTCACCGCCTCCCCGTCGTCGCCCAGCAGTTCGATGGCCTTCTCCAGTTCTGGCAGCGCGCTGGCGGCGTCGCCCGTCTCCAACAGCAGCGCCCCCAGCATGCGGCGGGCTCGACCACTGCCGGGGAACTTTCTCACCAGGGCCTGTGCTTCGGGGACCGCATCGGCCGCGCCGCTGCGCTGGTGGGTGGCGGCGGCGGTCTCGGCGAGCACGTGTTCGTCGTTTCCCAGCACGGCCAGCCGGGCGTCGGCGTGCACCCGTTCTTCCATCGACAGGCGGGGGTGCCCTTTGACGCGCGAGTACGCCTTGAACGCCTCGTGCGCTCGCTCGCGACGTTCTTCCACCCGTCCCAGTTCGACCCAACCGCCCACCAACTCTGGGTCGAGCAACACCGCACGGCGAAGGCGGCGAGAGGCTTCGTCCAGGCGGCCGAGCATGGAGAGCGCACGAGCCGATTCCAGCCAACCTTCGGCGGCGTCGGCGTCGAGGCGGCGCGACTCGTCAGCGGCCGCCAGCGCGTCATCGACCAGCCCCAGGTTTCGGACGATGCGCGCCTTGAGCGCGAACCACGCCGGCTGCGGGCTGTTCATCATCAGCGCCTGGTTCACCGCCGCGAGCGCCTCGGGCCACTGGTGGCGCTGGGCCAGCACCTGCGCTTTGCCCGACCAGGCTTCACCGGAGGTGGGCGCGCTCTTGAGGGCGCCTTCGAACTCGGCGAGCGCATCGTCAGGCGAGCCTCCGCCCTGCGCCAGGAACGTGCCCAGCTTCACCCGGTTGGCGGGGGTGTCGGCGCCGAGGGAGATCGCGAACCGGACGAACTGCGCCGCGAGATCAAACCGTCGGCTGAGCAGCGCGTAGCGATCGGCCTGCGCGAACCACGCCGAGCTGTCTTCCTGGAGCGATTTGGCATCGCCGTGAGACACCAGCCCCTTGCGAAACTCATCGAACACCCCGAAGACGGGCTGGCCGGACCCGCGCTCCAGGCGTTTCTGGATGTAGCGAAACGGCGACGTCGACGTGCCGCTCGGCCAGGTGACGCGGCTCTGGGTGAGTTTGGCGGCGTCGACCTGCCAGGTGCCTCCGAACTTCTCGACCAGGAGTTGACCGAGGTAGGCGCCAAAGATCTTGTCCAGATCCGGAAATTCTCTTCTCCGCACCTCGGTGACGGGCGAGCCGCCGAGCAACTCGGTCAGGTAGGCATCGACCGCGGCCACGCTGGCGCTGGAGAAATTGGCCAGCCCTCCGTGGGTGGACAGGCGCAGCTTCGCCTCGGCGATGTCGCGCGCGAGCGGCGGGCCATCGACCGCCGGAGGCGCCGGCTCGGTTCGCGCGTGCAGCACCTGCTCCACGGCGGCTCTGGCGGCCCGGGTGAGGCCGGCAGCGGCGGCTTTCTGCGTCAGTGCCTCGAGGTCATCGAATGACTGTGAACGAGGCGGAGCAGGCTTGGCAGGGGCCGCGGCGGCCACCGGTTCATTGACGCCCTTCTTGCAGAACGGGCACGTGTCGAAGCTGGCGTTGATGGGGCGCTTACAGTGCGGACACGTCCTGGGAATCGCCTTCAACCCGGAGCCCGACGACGCGCGAGGCGTGGCGCAGAACGGGCATTTTTCAAAGGTCGGGTTGTAGCGACTCTTGCACTTCGGACAGTTCGCAGGTTCGACGGCCATGGCGCGCAAACCCTATCGCGACTTTCATCGCCACTCCTGCACAAAGCTGGTATTCCGCGCGCGCCCCGGCACGTCGCCTGGAGGCGAATCTTCAAGGGAGAGAACACCATGCGGAAAATTGCAATTGCACTGCTGGCGCTCACCGCCGGCTGCGCGAAACACACGATTACGTACAACCTGACCGACGCGAACAAGTGGAAGGGCACGGCGGTCGACAAGGTGGTTCGAGTGAAGGCGTTCGCCGACACCACGGACAGCACCAACGCGGGTGAGAACGCGGTGGTGAAGAACATTCCGTACCGCACGAACTTCAAGGCCGGCTACGGCAACAACTCGGTCGCCGAGGGCGTGACCAACATGCTGGTCAAGCACCTGAAGCACTCGGGCCTGTTCAAGGACGTGGTCACGGGCGACGGCCCGGCCGACTTCGAGCTGTCGGGCGAGATCTCGAAGTACCTGGCGCTCTCCACCACCAACAAGACGGCGGAAGGCAACGCCGCGGTGGCGCAGGGTGTGGGCGGCCACTTCCTGGGCGGGTTCGCGGGCGCGGCGTTGGGCGCAGCGGTGAAGGCGAACGCCACCGTCGAGACCAAGACGGACGTCGAGCTGAAGAACGTGGCGCTGAAAGAAGTGGCCACCGGCAAGGTGGTGTGGACGGAGACCATCACCCAGCACACCGAACACCCGGAGCCGCTCGAGAAGTCTGAGCCGGACAAGGTCTTCACCCTCGTCGACCCGACGTTGCAGGTCGCGGTGGACATGCTGGTGCAAAAGCTCGGCACGACCTTGACCGCGGCGCCGGCGCAGTAAGCCGGTTCGCCGTCGAATTCAGCCGGTGCGCCCGACGCTGGGGGCACCGGCTCTTTCGTGCCCGAAATTCGAGCCCGCCCGTCCGCCGGCGCCGGTGGCATGATGCCTCCATGGCTCGACCCTCCGGCCCGCGCGCTTCCCGTCACCCTCCCGACGTGCGGGTGGTGTTGATGACCGCCGGGAGCGCGGCCGAGGCGAAGCGCATCGCCCGCGCGCTGGTCGAGGAGCGGCTCGCCGCGTGCGTGAACGTCGTTCCCCGCGTGGCGTCGTACTACCGCTGGGAGGGCCGCCTGACGGTCGGCGCCGAGGTGCTCCTCATCGCCAAGACGACCCGCGCCCACACCCGAGCCCTGGAAGCCCGCGTGCGAGCGCTGCATTCGTATTCGGTGCCTGAGGTGCTGGTGCTCGGGCCGTCGGCGGGAAGCGCGGACTACCTTGGGTGGGTGGCGGCGTCGGTAGGAGCTCCTCCGCAGCGCCGAGCGGCGCGCCGCTAAGAAACGTAGGCGCCGGTTCCGAAGGCGATCGCGAACAGCAGCATGAGCGAGGCGGAGCCGACGAGCACCGCGCGCTCCAACCTCGGCCGCTCCTTCAGCAGCATGGGCATCAGGAGAAACAGCGGGAACGCGGCGATGATGTACCGGCCGAGCCCCATGAAGTCCTTGCTGGAGAGCGCGGGCAGTCCGATGGCCACGGCGCAGTACACCGTGTAGCCACGTGGAAGTCGCCGCCACATCGGTCGAATCATCGCCAGCGCGAAGAGGGTGAGCGCGGCGTGCCCCACCAACCGAAACGCCACCGTCGGGGCCACGCGGGGAAAGAGCGTTTCAAACCAGGCGTACTTGAGCCAGGTGCGCAGGCCGGGCGGTTGGTCCCACCCGGGGGCGGAGTGGACGTGCGCGAACGCCAGCGCATCACCAACGCGGAGGTGGAGGTGCAGCATGTAGGCCGCGAGCCCCAGCCCGGCGAGGGCGGGGAGGAAGTCGACCGCGCGAAACGGCTTCTCGTCGTTGGCCCGCTTTTCAAGCTGTCGCCACAACAGCCCCAGCACGATGGCGGGAGCGACGGGTCGACACGCCGTGGCCAGAACGCCGAACAGCGTGGCGAGCACCGGCCGGTCTTTCTCCACGAACAAGAACGCACTGCAGGCGAGGAGGAGGAAGAGCGAGTCGGAGTACATCACCCCGAAGAGGTAGAAGGTGAATGGATAGGCGAGCAGCCAGATGAAGGCGCGCTCCCCCACCTCCTCGCCGCCGACGCGCCGGGCCCAGGCACGAAACACGGCGACCGCGGCGAGGCCCGCGAGCAGCGACACCATGATGCCGGCGAGCCAGCGATTGACGCCCAGGGTCATCACCGCGCGAATGGCGAGGGGGTACGCGGGGAAGTACGCCACCGGCGCCTGGCTGTGTTCTTTGTACCAGTAGCCGTCGCTGGCGATGCCGGCGTACCAGCCCGCGTCGAACCGGGTCAGGGCGCGCACCAGCGCACTCTCGGGTCGGTCGGTGACGCCGTCGTGTTCTTCGAAGGGCCCGGCGGTGGACTGCCCGAGGAACACGGCGCCGATGCAGCTTGTGGCCACCACGGCCGCGCGGAGCCAGGCGCGATGCTCGCTCGTCATTTCGAGGGACCTTTCGGCCGGGTGAGCCAGCGCTTGAGCGTGGGAGGGGCGAGCACGCCCAGGTGCGCGGCGACCGAGATGCTGGTGGGAAAATCGATCACCCGGGACGGGTGCCCGAGCGCGTCGACGATGACCCGCGCGGCGGCTTCGGGTTCGACCAACCCCGGGAGCGCGTGGGCCGCCTCGTTGAGCATGGCCGTGCGAACGAACCCCAGGCGCACGGTGGTGGCGTGCACGCCGGTCCCTTCAAGGTCGAGGCGGAGGCAGTCCATCAGCATGTTGATGCCGGCCTTGGGGACGCAATAGGCCTCGGCCTGCGGCAGCGCGGAAATGCTGGAGAGCGAGCTGACAAACACCACGTGCCCGCGCTGGCGCTGCACCATCGCCGGCAGGAGCGCGGTGAGTGTCGCCGCGGCGCCGCAGAAGTTGGTGTGGAGGGCCGCCGCCATGGTCTCCCAGCTGAAGCTCGGGTGGCCAGAGGCCGCGCCCACGCCCGCGTTGGCCACCACCACCTCAATCGGCTGCTGCTGATCGAGCCCGCGCAGCGTCTCGACCAGGCGCTGGGTGTCATTGACATCGGCGACGACCGGGGTGACGCGGCCCTCGAATCGGCCCTGGAACGCCGCGTGGAGCGCAGCCGCATCTCGGGCCACGGCCCACACCCGGGTGCCCTGCGCGGCCAGTTGCTCCACCACCGCCCGACCGATGCCGCGAGAAGCGCCCGTCACCAGCGCGACGGATGGGGTGGAAGCCATACCGTGCTCTATGATGCGTCACCGTGCCGGGCAAGAAGCGCGAAGCGTGGGTGAAGCGAGCAACGCGCGGGCGCGGCGAATGAGTCAACCCGAAATCTGGCTCGACCTCGATGGGACGGTGTTCGACGTTCGAGCGCGGTTCCTGCACGCGCACGCACTGGTGCTGACGGGCCTCGGGGTGAACACCGTGCCGGGCGACACGTACCAATGGCGGTGCGAGGGGCTCACCTCGAGGGAGATTCTGGAGCGCCTGCAGTTGGGACACCTGCTGGAGTCCTACGCGCCGGCGTTTCGCGCGGCGGTTGAGCACCCGAAGTTGCTCGAGCTGGACACGCTGCGGCCCCACGCCGGCGAGTGCGTGGCGCGGCTGGGCGCGACCGGTGCGCTCTACGCGCTGTCGGGGCGCGACGACCCGTCACGACTGGCCGAGCAGCTCGAGCGCTTCTCGCTGCGAGGACACTTCAAAGAGGTGGTGACGGTGCCCTCGCACTGGAAGCCGGACGACAAGGCGGCCGTGCTCTCGGCCCGCAAGGGGGCCGTGGCCTACGTGGGCGACACGCCCAAAGACGTGGGGGCGGCCCGGTTGGCCAGGAGCAAGGCCTTCGGACTTCTGGGTGGCATGAGCACGGACGAGCGCCTGCGCGGCACGGGCTGTCCCGCGCTGGCCAACGACTGGCCGGCGTTGTGCGCCGCGCTCCTCGCCTGGCTGGCCACCGCGCCCGACACGGCCGGGTGATGTCGATTTCGGGGCGAAGCGCCGCGAGGCTCCTCCTGGGGTTGGCGGTTTCGGTGGCCGCGGGCTTCTGGGTCCTTCGAGACCAGAACCTGAACGCGGTCGGTGCCGCGCTCGGGCAGGCGGCCTGGGGCTGGCTTGGTCTGGTCATCGTCACCGAGGGCGTCGCGCTCGCCCTGCACGCGTACCGGGCGCGGCTGTTGTTGGCGTCGCACGGAGAGGTCGGCTGGGGGCACCTCATTCGCTCTCGCGCGTTGGTGCTGCTCGGCAACGACGTGCTGCCGTTCCGCGCGGGCGAATGGCTTCGCGTCGGCTACCTGGCGCGCTTCGCCGATTTGAAGCTCGCGCAGGTCATCGGGCTGACCGCGATTGAGCGCGCGCTCGACGCGGTGCTCTTCGCCGGCATTCTCGCGCTCGCCGCGGGGGCGCTGGAACAGGTGCAGGTGCGCCAGTTGGCGACGGTGGGGGTGGCGTTGGGGGCGAGCCTGCTCGCGCTCGGGGTGGCCGTGCGGTTGGGGCCGGCATTCTTCGAGCGTCACCTCCCGGCGAGGCTGGAGAAGTTTCGCCAGCACCTGCGCTCCGGGCTTCATGACGCGCTGGTCGCGGTGCGGAGCGCGGGGCGCCGGGGAGCGGTGGTGCGGCTGGGGCTGATGCACGTGCTCTACGCGTCGACAGCGTACGCCGCGTGGGACGCGATTTTCGCGGCGTTCCATCTGAGCCTTCCCTGGTACGCGCCCTCGGTGGTCACCGGGTTCGTGGCGTTCGGGACCGCCCTGCCCGCCGGCCCGGCCTTCGTGGGCACCTTCGAGGCCTTCGCCTCGGCGGCCCTGGTGACGCTGGGCGTGGCGCCCGAGACCGCGCTTGCGGTGGCGGTGGCGTCACATGCGTTGGCCATCGCCCTGCACCTGCTCTTCGGCATTCCCGTCATTCCGGCCCTCTTCGTGTTGGCGAAGGATCGACCGCCGAGCGAGCCTTGAGCCTGCCCCCAGCCGCGTTCGCCGCGCGCTGTCCCGGCGACGAATTGTTCAGCGGGGTGCGGTCGTCCATGTATCTTCAGCGGCGCGCCGAGCGCGACGTGAGGGCACGCCGATGGTGATTTGGATTACGGGCATCTCAGGCACCGGCAAGACGACCATCGCCGCGGAGGTGGTGGCGAAGCTCCGCAAGCGGCAGCAGGCGGTGGTGCATCTGGACGGCAACGAGCTGCGCGAGGCGATTCGCGACGACGCGATGGGCCCCGACCGTGAGAGTCGACTGGCGCACGCCTACCGGGTGTGTCGGTTGGCGCGGCTGTTCGAGTCACAGTCGCTCTGGGTGGTGGTGTCGACGGTCTCCCTGTACCACGAGGTGCACGAGTGGAACCGCGCCAACTTCGACCGCTACTTCGAGGTGCTGGTGAAGGCCAGCGACGCGGAGATTGGCAGGCGTCCCACGCGAGGAGCGTCCCGCCGGTACCTCGACGATGAGGTGGAGAACCTGGTCGGCTTCGAGACGCCCATCGAATACCCACACCAGCCGCACCTGGTGGTGGAGAACGAAACCCACGATGACACGCTGGCGCTGATTCCGAACCTCGCGCAGCGGGTGCTCGACGCGGCGTTCGGCGCGGACCCCCGCGTGCAGACGGCGCACTGAAACTCGCGCGTGGTGAACGCCCTCGAGACCGACGTGGTGGTGATTGGCGCCGGCGTGGTGGGGGCGGCCATCGCGGCGCGACTCAGCGCGGACGGCCACCGGGTGGTGGTGGTGGAGAAGGCCCGCGCGGCCGGCCTCGGCGTCACCAGCCGGAACAGCGGTGTCATTCATTCCGGGCTCTACGCTCCCCCGCACTGGAAGAAGTCCGCGCTGTGCGTGCGCGGCCAGGCGCTGCTCTACGAGTGGGCGGCGGCGCATCACGTCGCGCACCGGGTGACGGGGAAGTACGTGCTGGCGTTCACACAGGCCGAGGCGGCGGCGCTGGGGGCGCTGGCCGACAACGCGCGCGCGGCCGGGGCCGTCGAAGTGAACCTTCTTGCCCCGCGAGACATCGCCGACCTGCCGGCAGGCGTGGTTCCACGGGCCGTGCTCGAGGCCGCGCGGACTGGAATCATCGACGCGGTGGCGCTGACGGGGAGCTTCGTGGATGCCGCGACGGCGGCAGGCGCGGAGGTGTTGTTCGCGGCCGAGGTGCTGGGATTTGAGGTGCAGCCGGGGCGCGTGACGGTGGCGACGCAGCGGGGCGATGCCTCAGCGGGGCTGGTCATCAACTGCGCCGGGCTCGAGGCCGACCGCGTCGCCGCGCTGGCGGGCGTTTCAACGCCGGCCGTTTTTCCCTGGCGGGGAGACTACTTCTGCCTGACGCGTCGCCGGCCCGGCGTCTCAAAGCTGCTCTACCCCGTCCGGCTTCCCGGTGCCGCTGGGCTGGGGGTGCACGTGACGTTGACGTTGGACGGGAGAATTCGGCTCGGCCCCGATGTCGAGCCCGCGCACCGTCGCGAGGCGTTCGAGCCGCGCGAGGAGAAGCTGGAGGCTTTTCGCCAGGCCGGCGAGCGCCTGCTGGGCCCGCTGTCCGCGGACGAGCTCGCCTGGGACGGCTGCGGCATTCGGCCCAAGCTGCGCGCGTTCGACGCGGCGGACGAGCGCGACTTCTTCATCGAGCGCTCCACGCCGTGGCTGTGGAACCTGGTGGGCATCGAGTCACCGGGCCTGACGGCCGCGATGGCGATCGCGGAGCACGTCGCCCAATCGCTCTGAGCTTCGCAAACCGGCGGCGCAGAGGCGTTCGACGCTCGCTTCTCGACCGGTAGGAGTTTGTTCGCCCGGGTTGTTGGATGGGTGAGACAAAAGCCGAGGTGTCGGCCCCTCACCTCCCCGCGGATTCGTGACGTTGTGGCGCTCCGCCCCGTTGGATCGACTGTTGCTAATCCCATCGACATGAGCCCGATTCGACGGAACTCCACCCCCCGGCCGCCGCTCGCCAAAGCGGCGCTCAGCACGGCGCCCGCGGCCCAACGGCTGACGACGGCGCGTCAACCGCAGAGGTCGGTGGACACGTTCACGGCGGCGCGCCCGACGACGTTGCTCAGTCTGAGCTCCCCGCCTCCTCCGCCTCCGGCGGCCGCTGCGCCGCCCGCCCCTCGCACGGCCGACGCGCCCGCGACGGGCGATGTCCCGCTCACGCCGGAGCAAGCCGCGAAGCAGGCCGCCGACACGCTGGCCAACTACCGAGCGCAGCTCGCGAGCGGCAAGAAGTTGGAGGAGCTCGACGTTCCCGAAGCGGACCAGAACATGGCGGTGTTCGCGGATGCGCTGGAGCAGGGCGCGACGCCGGAGGCCATCTGGACGAGCCCCGAGTTCACCGACCTGTACAACAAGCTGAAGCCGGAAGAGCAGCGCGAGGTGATGAGCGGGGCGTTCAGCAATCAGCTCCGAAAGAACCTGCTCGCCCAGCTCAAGGAACAGATGGACCAGGCCGCGAGCGAGGTCGAACGCGCGATGCACAGCGGGTAGCGCGGCGCCATCAGAGCGTTCCTCCATCGAGCGTGTGGAGCGAGTCGAGCACAGCGTCCATCAGCGGGGCGACCTGGGCGTAGGCCGGCTCCGCGGCCGTGAGCTCAACCTGGTAGCAGCGCCCACCGCTTCGGAAGAAGAAGTGCTGTGACTTGAGCTTCCCCTTGAACTCGTAGCCGGGGAGCTGCGCCGTGGTCACGACCCAGTCGCCGCTGATTCCATTGATGCTCCGCGGGGCCGCGGGGGCGACCGGCGTGCGAGCGGCCATGAAGGCCTCGCTGCACTTGGCGGTGACGTCGGTCGCGCGCTGCAGAAGGAACAGGGCGCCCTGGGGGTGCCGCGCCAGGGTGCTGGTGGCCCAGCGTTGAGCCACCTCGTACGCGGCGGGGTCAGACGTCGGCGTCAAGGCCGGCTCCTTCCCCATCAACGGAATGCCGCGGAGCGCCGTCTTGTGCAGCTCCCAGCCGACGAGCGACACGCTCACGCCCGCCTCTGGGGCGCGCAGCACGTAGCTTCCCGGCGCCGTCGCTGCGGGCTTGGGGCAGCTGAACAGAAAGAGGCCTGCGCAGGCCGCGAGGCGCCAAGAGAAGGTGGAGGCACGCGGGCCGTTCATCGCGTGCCATTCAAGCAGGGTTTTCGCGCTCGCTGGCGACCTTCGCGCGGGGCCCGGTGACGCCCGCGCTACGGCTCGTAGGCGCCGATGCTGGGTTTGCCGCTGGTGGGCCGCTGCTTGCCGTCGAGGTCGACCGTGGGGTGGCTGCTGCCGTCACCGGCGTCGGCGAGCACGGAACCAGAGACGAGGTGAAAGTCCCCGGGCCCGGGGGACTCGTTGCTCTGCACGAAGGCGGTGCCGAGGTTGGCGTTGTTGAAGCTGCCGGTGCCGCCGCAGCTCCCCGACTTGTGCGCGTTGTAGCTCCAGGTGGTGTTGGGCACGCCGCAGGGCGCGCCGCGGAGAAACGCGTTGTTCTTCATCACCACCGGGCCGACCACGACGTTGGGGTAGGACCCGCTCTGGTCGCCGAAGCTGACGTTCCCGGCGAAGGTGTTGTTGCGAAACGTCCACGCGCCGAGGTCGGGCGTGATGTTGTCGGACCCCGAGTTGCGGAAGTGGAACGCGTACGCGCCGGTGTTGAGGGAGCCGGGGAGATTGCCCCAGGGCGTTTCGAAGACGTTGTTCTCGACGGTGCCGCTGGTGGTGCCGGTGTTGCCGGTGATGAACACATCCATCACGGAGCATCGGTAGAAGTGGTTGCGCGTCAGGGTCAGGCCGTTGGTGCTGGTGGCGTACATGCACTCGGTGTGCGCGGCGGAGCCCGAGGGCAACCCGGCCTCGTGGAACACGTTGTGATCGAAGACGAGGTTGGTTCCGCTGACGTAGCTCAAGGAGTTGTTCTTGTTGTTGCTGATGTCGCAGTTGCGCGCAGTGAAGTTCGTCACCGACTCCGCGTGGAAGAGTTGCACGTTATCGGCGCCACCGCCGTTGACGGTCCAGCCATCCACGATGACGTTCGAGGTGCCGTCGGCCGAGAATCGCGTGGCCGACATGGGCCCGACCAGCGTGATGTTGCTCACGCCGGGGTCCTGGTAGTCGCCGCCGTTGAACCAGGTGAACGAAACGTTCTCGCCAGTGGCCGGGTAGAAGGTGACGCCGGTGACCGCGGGCCGATTCGGCCGCACCTTCACGGTGCCGTACGCGGCGCCCTTCACGATGATGACGTCGTTGCTGACAGCCGCGGCGTAGGCGCCGTTCCAGGTGCACGCGGCGGCATCGCTGTACGCCGCTGGCGACGCGCTGCGCGTGCAGGTGCCGCCGTTGCTGTCGATCCACAGGTTGGCCAGGGTTGGGGCCACGACGCCGCCACCTCCGGAGCCTCCACCCGAGCCGCCGCTGCCGCCACCGGCTGAACCGCCGCCGGAGCCGCCGCTGCCGCCACCGGCTGAACCGCCGCCGGAGCCGCCGCTGCCACCGCCCACCGAGCCTCCGCCC
>CAZFXD010000016.1:8455-34696 GCA_964522795.1 uncultured Myxococcaceae bacterium | reverse complement strand
CGATCTCGTCGTAGTCGTAGAAGACCACGCGCCCGTAGCGGGTGACGCCGAAGTTCTTCAAGAGCAGGTCACCGGGGAAGATGTTGGCGCTGGCCAGCTCGCGAATGGCGTTCCCGTACTCAATCATCACCGACTCCAACTGAGCGGGCGTGGCCTCGCGGACGTAGATGTCGAGCGGCACCATGCGCCGCTCAATCCACAGGTGCTTGACGATGAGCTGGTCGCCGTCCTGCTCGATGCGCGAGGGGCACAGGCGCTGCAACTCGGCGAGGAGCTCTCGCGACATGCGCGCCATCGGAAAGGCGACGTTCTGGTACTCGAGCGTGTCGGCCATGCGCCCGACGCGATCGTGGTTCTTGACCAGGAGGTACCGGTCGCGCACGCGCGCGGCGTCGATGTCTTTCGGCGGTTCGAACCAGTCGCGAATCACCTTGTAGACGTAGGGAAAGCTGGGGAGCGTGAAGACCAGCATCACCATGCCCCGCGTGCCGGGGGCGATTTCGAACTTGTCGGTCGAGTGCGCGAGGTGCTCGTGAAACTCGCGGTACAGCAGCGTCTTGCCCTGCTTCTGCAGGCCGACCACCGTGTACAAGTCTGCCGGGTGCTTGGTGGGGAGCACCGTGCGCAGGAACTTCACGTAGGCCGACGGCACGTCCATATCGACCATGAAGTACGCGCGCGCGAGGCTGAACACCCGGCCGATGGCGTCAGGCTTCAGGCAAATCGCGTCCAGGTACAGCGCGCCCGACGGCCGACGCAGAATGGGAATGACGAACGGACTCTCCAGATTTCCGTTCACCCACTTGCCCACCAGGTACGCCGCCTTGTTCCGATAGAAGAGTGAGGAGAGCACCTGAAACTGAAAGTTCGGGTGGCGCACCCATTTGCCGGGAAACGCTTCTTCAATCGCGCGGCAGAGGTAGTTGACGTCGCGCTCGAGGTCCTCGAACGAATTCTCCAGGTCGTACCCGAGGATGACTTCGCGCATCGCGGGCGCGAGCGATTCTTCCTTCGGGTAGTAGCAGCGATAGGTCGGCTGCCCGCCGAAGAGGTGCTCGGTAGAAACGGCCGGCCGCCAGAAGATGTACTCGTTCCGGTAGTACTGGCGGCTCAGCATGCGGCAGGCGACGGAGTTGAAGAACGTCTCCGCGCACTCCGGCTGTTTGTGATCGTACAGCAGCGCGATGTACGCGAACTTGATGGCCGGCCAGAGCTTCTCGTCGCTGCCTGCCTTGGGAAAATTCTGCTTCAGGCGACCGACGGCTTCGGTGACGCGCTGGTCATAGAACGAGATGCGCTCGCGGCTGGCCTGCTGCACCGCCGGCCAATCGCCGCGCTCGAAACGTCGCTTGGCGCCCGCGCTGATGTCGCGAAAGAGCCGGTAGTGGCGATCGAAGCCCTCCAGAATCATTCGCGCGATGTCGTCCGCGGTCGCCATGGCGACCCCACCGTACTGCGAACTGCCGCCGCGTGCGCTGAGGAGCGTATCGAGCACACCGCAGGCGAAATTCGCCGCGACCGAGATGAAGGAATAAGGCGCCCTGCGGTCCGTCTGACCCGAACACGCAAACACTGGCGCTCTCCAACTCCGCCGCGACCCTCCTCGTCGTACACGGCCTGTGTACGGTCCTGGAGTGGTCGCGGGGAATGAGCGAACGCGCTGGGACTACCGTCTGCTAACGGCCAGAATTCCAGCGGAGCCCACGTCGCCCCTGAAGCCCTGGACCCGTTGACTCAGGAGCGGTCGAGCGGAAAGCGGACGAGGAAGGTGGTCCCCGCGGGGCTGGTGCTTTCGACCGAAATCTGCCCGCCGTGTCGCTCGACGATGTTCTGCACAATCGACAGGCCCAGCCCAGTGCCCTTGCCGTCGGGCTTGGTGGTGAAGAACGGCTCGAAGATGCGTCCGCGCACCTCTTCGGTCATGCCGTTGCCGTTGTCCTGCACGCGAACGATGACGAAGTGATCATCCGCCGCGGTGCTGAGCTTGATGAACCCACCCTGCGGCGTGGCATGACACGCGTTGGTGATGAGGTTGACGAAGACCTGAATGATGTTCTGCCGCACCGCGGTCAACTCGGGCACCGTGCCGTATTCGCGCTCCAGCCGGACCCCGTGCTTCGCCAACACGTGGTCGCAGAACCCAATCGCGCGATCGAGCGCCCCGTGCAGGTCGACCGCCTCCGGCTTCTCCTGCGCGGGCCTGGCGTACGAGACCAGGTCGCGCGTGAAGCGGAGCACCCGGTCGCTGTTGTCGAGAATCTTCCGGAACTTCTCGGTGTCGGGGTTCTGCGGACCGCCGGGGGTGAGCACCGCGCGTTTCCACAGGGCGTCGGCGTACGTCACCACCGCGGTCATGGGGTTGTTGATTTCGTGGACCACCGAAGCCGCCAATTGCCCGAGGGAGGCGAGCTTCTCCGCCTGAATCACGCTGCGCTCAAGCTCACGCACCCGCGTCAAATCCTGGCCAATGGCCATCACTCCTTCGACGTCGCCGCGCGCTGACTTCACCACCGAGGTGGCGATGGAGATTCTCACTTCCTTCCCGCCCGCCCCCAGAAGCGCGGTCTCGAAGGCTGCGGTGGGCTCGCCTTTGAGCGACGCGCCGAGGACCCGCAGCAGGTTCATCTTCGCGTGCTCGGGAACCAGGGCCAACAGGTCCTGCCCCAGCACGCTCGACTTCTTGTGACCGGTCAGCGTGAGCAGCCGCTGGTTGAAGACGATGACGCGGCGCTCCTTGTTGATGACGAGGATGAGCGCGTTGGCCGTCTCCAGCAGGTCTTCCAGGTACTGCTTGATGAACGTGAGTTCGTCGATGAGCTTGGTGTTACGCACGGCCACGGCGACCTGATTCGCGAGCTGAATCAGCACGCGTTCGTCCGTCATCACGTCGGCCGAGAGCGCCTCGGGGTATTCCACGTTGATGGCCCCGAACAGCTGTCCGGACGCGGCCAGGGGCGCCCCGATGCCGCGCGCCGAGTTCTGAAAGAGGAGGGGCGTCTCGGCGGCCACCTTCACCTTGCCTGCCCTCAGGCTGGCAGGGTTCAGGTGGGTCTTCTCCAGAGCGGAGTTCTTCAGCACGATCGTGTCCGGCGCGCCCTCTTTGAGCCGCCCCTCGGCGTAGAGCGACGTCAGTTGATGCGAGAGGGGGTCCACGATGCGGATGCAGAAGGTACGGCCCGGGAAGAGCGCTTTGACGCCTTTCGCCACCGCCGCCACCAGCGTCTCTTCGCTCTGGGCGCTCACCACGTCGCGGCCGACCGAGAGCAACTGCTGCTCAAGCCGCGCCTGTTCAATCAACGCTCTGCCGGCGGCTTCCAGCGACTCCAGGGCCGGAGCGACCCGCCGCGCCACCACCGCCACCGTGTCGCCGCGACGGGAGAACGCCAGGGTCACCTTCTGACCTGTGTTGCACACCACGTCGACGTCCGAGGCCTGCCCATCGTCGAGCGACTGCGGAATCCCGCGCATCCTGGTCGCCAGGGCCTCACCCACGAGGTCCCGGGTCCCACACAGAGCGAGGAACGCGTCGTTGGCGGTGACGACGTTGAACCGGGAGTCGCACACGGCCGCGGGGCTGTCGACCATGCGAAAGAAGGCCTCGAACGCATCAGCGGCGTGCTGGCGCTGGCCCTTCGAGCGTGCGGCGTTGTCACTCATCCGGAACGACCGCCTTGTTCAAGTCCACAATCTGCTGGTTGCCGACGTACGTCGTCGTCTCGTAGCGGGTGATTTTACCGATTTTCCGGACGATCTCCGCCATGCGTTCCGCCTCGCGGAAGATGATATCGACTGGGCGAAAGTTTGGATCTTCCTCTTTGATTCTTCGTCGGAGGAGCTCCGCGTACCCCATGACCGAGGTCAGGGGTTGGTTCAACTCGTGGGCGGCCGTTCCAGCCAGCGCCACGATCACCGCGTTCTTCTCAGACTCTTCCAGGCGGGTTTCGGCGTCAGACAACTTGCGCTCCAGCATCAACCGGTCACGCAAGTCGGTAAAGATTCCAACCGTGGCCACCTCGGCGTTGCCTTCGTAGATGATGGAGGCGGTCATGCTGACCGGGACCCGCTCGCCCGCCTTGTTCAAGATGTCCTGGCGCTGCGCCCGGACACGACCGACCCCGCCGTAGTCGCGCGAACGCAACCGGCTCATCACTTCGCGCGCCTGACCTTCGGGGTACAGGTTGCGCACGTTGATGGACTTGCGAGCGTCCGCAGCGCTGTAGCCACAAATCACCTCTGCGGCCTTGTTGAAGAGGATGATGCGCCCCTTCATGTCCGCCGCGATGATGGCGTCGACCGAGCTGTCGATGAGCCGCTCCAGAAACTCCTTCGTCTTGGTCAGCTCCGCCGCCAGCTCCCGTGCCCGCGTGACGTCGCGCATGGTCACGATCGCCGTCGCTCCCTCTTCCTGCAGCGGAGCGCCCGAGACCGAGAGTGTCAGCTTGCGACCGGAGAGCGTGCGCGCGTGGATGTCGACTTCAGACTGACGCTGGCCCCGGCCCACGGCCGTCAGCATGTCCAACAACACCCCCTGGTCCCCCGGGTTGGCCAGCGCGTTGATGTGACGACCCACCGCTTCGCCCAACGAGACGTCGAGCAACTTGAGGCCGGCGGCGTTGAGCGAAATCACGCGAGCGCTCTCGTCCAGAATGGCCACCCCGTCGGAGAGGTGCTGGAAGTACGACTCGTACCGTTTCAATCGCGCCGCGGCGGCTTCGGCCACCAGGCGGGCGCTCATTTCGCGCTCCGTCTTCTGGCGAACCGCTTCAATCTGTCGAACGTTCTTCAACGCCACGGCGGTCGCGTTGGCCACGGTGGCCAGAAAACTGATTTCCCGAGGCGAGAACGTATGCGCGCTGTGGGTGCGGCGGAGCAGCAGGGCGCCGTTGGGGCGGCCTTGAACCGTGAGCGGAAAGGCGGCCAGCGCGGAGATTCCGCGCGCCACCACCTGCGACTTGACGTCTTCAAACATGGGGTGCGTGGCCGCGTTCTCCACCACCACCGGCTTGTTGGTCCGCACCACTTCCCGGACTTCCGGGTACCGGTTCAGGTCAATCTTGAGGTCCTTGAGCGCGGCGTCGTCACTGGCCGCCACGATGAAGCCGACCTCGTGCGCCTCATCGACCACCACCAGGGCGGCGCGGTCGATGTCCATGTCCTTCGTCAGCCCAAGGGTCATGTCGTGGAGCAACGCCTCCACGTCGGTGGCCGCCGCGTACCTCGCGGTCAACTCCAGGAGCGACTGCTGCTCGCGCTGGCGCTCGGCGTTCTCCTTCGCCTGCGCGACACGCGTGAACGCCCGCCGCACCCGCGAGGGCAGCTCGGCCCCCAGCCGCACCGGAGCCACCACGTCCAGGTAGGGCCACGGCGTCGCGTCGTAGTCCGCCGACTCCGAGACCAGAATCACGCCGGGGCGCATGGCAAACGGCAGCTCACTCAGTCGGCGCAGCAGCTCGCTCGCCCCGGGGGCCCCGATGTCCAACACCGCGACCGCCGGGCCTCCCGATTCCGTCCAACCGACGGGGCGCGCGTCGACCGAGACCAGCGCGCGCACAATCGCGTCTCCCAGGGGAGAGCCTTCAGGCCCCAACATCGCCAGGTAGGATTCGGGGAGCGCCACGCGGGCCGGTTCTACCAGAGAACCCTCGCGGTCGACCCATTCCCTCTCGGAAATGAACGCAGGTCGGTGGGCCTGACGCTGATCAGCTCCGGTGCCCATGGCCGCGGGGTTGCGCTTGTCGCCCCGACCGGGCGAACGGGCGCCGCGATCGCCCGACGCGGGCGCACG
Organism: uncultured Myxococcaceae bacterium; assembly: GCA_964522795.1. Lineage (GTDB taxonomy): Bacteria > Myxococcota > Myxococcia > Myxococcales > Myxococcaceae > CAZFXD01. The sequence continues at coordinate 28,911 of CAZFXD010000016.1, read as the reverse complement.
AATCGACCGCCATCACCGTGATTTTCCGATTTTCCCGGGCTGGTGCGCAGGTTGCTTCACTCTGTGACGTGAACGCCCCACACACACTGTCGTCCTTCGCCCGATGCGCCGTGCTGCTGTTGGTCGGCTGCGGCGGCTCGCAGAACGCGCCTCCCCCGCCGGCACCCGCCACGTGCTCGCTGCCCGAGGGATTCGCGCTCGGCGCGCCGGTCTCCGCGCCACGCGAGACCTGGACCTGGGTCAGCGTGCCGGGCACCAGATGCCGCAACGGCGCCACTTCAGGCTTCGGCATCAACCCGCGCGCGGGTTCGAAGAAGCTCCTCATCTACCTCGAGGGCGGCGGCGCCTGTTTCAACCCCGCCACCTGCGCCACCAACGACGACGGCCGCGTCGCCACCGGGCCCAACGTCGAATACTACGGCAACGCCGGCAAGCTGTTCCCAGCGGGGTTCAATCGGAACGACGCGGAGAATCCGTTTCGCGACTTCAACTTCGTCTACGTCCCCTACTGCACGGGCGACGTGCACGCGGGGAGCAACGCCGCCGGCCCCGGCAGCGACGGGCAATTTCACGTGGGCTTCGTGAACGTCCGCCGGGACCTGGAGCGAATCGTCTCCACCTTTCCCGACCCGGAGCACGTGGTGCTGGCGGGCTTCTCGGCGGGTGGCTACGGCGCCCAGGTCAATTTCAATCAGGTGCAGCACGCGTTCGGCTGTAACGCGCGCGTCGATCTCCTGGTCGACTCCGCGCCGCTTCTGGGTAACGACGTGCTGGCGCCGTGCCTCCAATCAGCGTGGCGTGCGCGCTTTGACCTGGGCCCGGCCATTCCGGCCGACTGCCCCGAGTGCGACGAGCGCACGGGCGGGAGCCTCGCGGCCCTGACGGCGTGGAATGCGAAGGCGTTTCCGAAGAGCCGCCAGGCGTTGCTCGACGGCGTGACCGACGACGTGATGCGGTACTTCTTCTCGTTCGGCTACGACTTCTCGAAGTCACCCCCGGTGATGCGGCCAGCGACCCCGGCGTGCCCGGGCCTCGACCTCTCGCCCGCCCAGGCAGCGCCACTCCGGGTCCCCGCCGACGACTACGCCACCGGGCTGTCCAACCTGGTTCGCGGAATGAGCGGCCATGCAAACTTCCACGCCTTCGGGTTCCCAACCAACCGGCACGGCGTCGTCGACCCCGCCTTCTGGAACGTCACCATTGATGCGCGCTCGGACCTCGATGAGAAGACGCCGATTCGAAAGGTCACCGCGCGACAGTGGCTGACGCAGATGGTCTCGGGGGACGCGGCGTGGGTGGACGCCGTGCCGGTGAACTGAGCTCGCCCTAGCGGCGCGCCCAGACGTTCACGTTACCGCCGCGAAAGTCGACGTGTGCGCCGAAGCCTTCGTGGTGGTGGCGGCCGAAGTCGGCGACCCAGACCCAGTTCTGCTGCGTCTCGTAGTGCCCCGCGACCCACTGCCGCTCGATTCGCGTGAAGCACACCTGGCGCCAGCCGTGGCGACGGCACTGTTCAACGGGTTGGTCGATGAAGCGACCCGCCACGTACACCTGGGTGGGGCGCATCTCGTAGTGACCGCCCGAATACGCCTGACCGACAGGCGCCTGCCCGTGCACGTAGCCCTGGGGCTGGACATATCCGCCCTGGGGCTGCACGTACGCCGCCTGGTGGGAATCACAGTCTTCAGCCAGCGCGGCCGTCTGGCCAAAGAGCACCGCGGACACAGCAACGAGGAGTGAGGTTTTCATGCCCAGTCTGACGCGCCGGGCTCCGATGTATTCAATCGGGTCACTGAACTTCGAGGCACGACAGCCCGTTGGCCGGGGCGCAGTTCTGGCCAATCAGACACCCACCTACACCCTCGAAATCGACGCACCGAATCTTCCGGCAGTCGCCGTCGGTGACGCATTTGCGCCGCGAAATGGAGCACTCGCCCGACGAGCACTGCTCCTGGGCACAGTCATCGTCGACCTGGCAGCTGCAGAACCCGGCGGTGTCGCCTTCCGCCACTGAACAGGCCCCAGCGCACGTGCCCGACGTCGCCCCGCTGGGAATGGCGCACTGGCCACCCTTCTTACAGTCCTTGTCCTGCGTACAGGGCAGTGACGGGTTGCCCGGACATGCCGGCGCCGCTTTGGAGCAGGCCCACTGCGTAAACACCACCACCACGTCTTCGCACGCGTACCCGCGAGGGCAGGCCTGGCCGTCCATGCAGTCGGTGCCGCAGAAGTAGTTGCCGGGGTTGTGGGTGTCGATGAGGCAGTAGTTCGGCCCCGTGCCGCACACGCTCACCCCGCCGCCGAAGCTGCAGTTCGAGCAATACGGCCGGCGAACGGGGTCAAAGTCTGAGTAGCACTGGTTGCGGGCCGTGCCGGCATCGGCCACGGGGCCACATTGCTCGCCGAACTTGCAGAACGTCGGGCTGGCGCACGCGTAGGGGTCGCAGGTTCCAATCGTGCATTTGCTCACCTCGGCGGGCGAGGTGGCGTTGCACGCGCAGGGCACGTCGCCACAGAAACACGAGCTCCCGTTGCAGTCGCCGTTGTAGCGGCACCCGTCCACGCACGACGATTTTGTGGCGTCGCACACCTGCCCCAGCGGGCAGTGGAGGTCGAGCGTGCAGCGGCCCTTCGACAGACAGGTCCCGGTCGAGGTGTCGCAGAAGAGCGAGGCATCCTGGCAGTCGGCGTTTTTTTCACAGCCGGCGCGGTCCTGACAAAAACCGGCCGCGTTGCAGAACTCCTTCACCGGGCAGGCATCATCGGTACGGCAGTAGCAGGAGCCTGAGGGAATGTCGCACCGCCAGGCCGACGCCGGCTCGCCACACTCGCTGTCGTCACGACAGCCGCTCGCCTTGATGCGGTCTTTCGCGCAGGCCCCCGACAACGCCAGCGTCATGGCGAACAGCCGTTTGAGGTTCATGGGGTGAAGCCAGAACTCAGGGCCATCGTGAAGCTCGACCAACTCACGCCCGAGAGCGTGTCGTAGGTCCACTGGTTGTAGGCAAACTTGGGCGAGCGGCTCGAGTAGATGACGACGAAGAGCGGACCCATCTCTTCGCTGTGCAGCTTGGCCACCGCGGGCGCCGGCAACGTCACCTGCGTCTCCGCCCCCGGCAACACCATGGACCAGACGGACAGCGGGCCAAGCAGTGTCAGCTTGAGAATCTGGACCTGGTGAATGTCCGGCACCGGGCCGGGATCGACCGTCCACGAGATGGTGCCGTTAAACGTCGTCTTCGGCTGCTGAATGTTGGGGGCAGGAAGCATGGGCCCGATGGTAACCCCGGCCGTGAGGTCTCCCGGCTGTCGGCGGAAGTAGTAGCTGACCGGGTAGTTGTCGATGCTGGCCGCCTCGTTCAGGAAGATGAAGTTCGAGCCGTCGAGGTGTGGAAAGTTGGGGAACGAGAGCGACGCCCCGCTGCCCGTCACGCTCGACGCGGAGGCGCCGCCCGTATCCCAGTTGTTCGGGTTGGGGATGAACCCTTCGGCTCCGAGGTCCAGCCACGCGTAGACCGAATTGGTGGCCGGCAGGGTGATGCCCAGGGACGTGGGGAAGTTGAGCAGGCCGTCAATCGTCACCGGCACCGTCACGTCCAGATACATGTCGAGGACGATGTCTTCGTTCTTCGCTGGCGCGTCGGGCGAGGTGGTGACGCCGCGTTTGACGCCCATCAGGAACGGCGTGAAGTGGTTGGTGGTCAGGTCATTGACGCCAAAGATGGCGTAGACCGCGCGCAGGCCGGCGCTGGTGAACACCGAGTACGCCCCGCCCTCCACCGTGACCTGCCACTTCTCCTGCGTGCGCGCGCCCGGCGCCCGGAACGGCGGCGTGGCGTAGAGCGAGGTCTGCGCCACGAACACCCGCGCCTCCATGCGCTCGCCCGGGTAGAGCGGGCGGGGAATCTTGAACCCGGTGACGCGGCCCGAGATGACCGACGGCGGAACACCCGTGGGCGGTGGCCCCATCGAAGGTTCGCCCCCGCCGGTTCGCGCGATGAAGACGGTCAGGTTCTCGGCATTCACCGCGGTGACCGTGGCGGACTCATAGTTGGCCTTGAACACGGTGACCGTCTGGCCCTTCACCAACGCCGGGTCAGAGAAGGTGATTTGCCCGCGCACGTCGGTGAGCCCCTGAAAGGGCGTGTTGGGGTCGATGCCCAGCATCACGTTCGCGTCCGACACCGGCGCGCCGTAGAAGCCCTGCGTGGAGTCGAGGACGGTGATGTTGAGCGTGCCCACCAGCGGGCCACCCGACAATCCGCCGGAGATGCTCTTGGGGTCGAAGTAGGAAAACCCGCCGGCCAGTTTGTCGGTCTGGCCGAGCCGCTCCACCGTGACGTCGACGCTCCCGACGTTGCCTCGCGGCGTTCGACACGTCAGCGTGTGGCTGTCGACAATCTTCACGTCTTTGGCTTTGGCCGCCCCGAACGAAACCGTGGTGCCATTTCCAAACCCGCCGCCGAGCACAGTGACCAGCGTGCCGCCCGCCACGGCGCCCTTCTCGGGCTGCACGCGCCCTACCGAGAGCGTCTCGGTGTAGGTGAAGGCTCCGGGGAGCACGGCGAAGTTCTCCAGGTCGGCGGCTTCGCGAACGATGACGTCGCTGGCGGCGCCGCCCGACCCTCGCGGGGTGGCCGCGGTGAGCGCCGTTTCAGAGCTCACCACCACCGAGGTGGCCGCGAGGCTCCCGACCACCACCTGCGCGTCGGCCGGGAGGTTCGACCCGGCCAGCGTGACCTGGGTAGCGCCCGTGTCAGGGCCCGTGGTGGGAGAAATCGTGGCCAGCCCGAGCCGAAAGGTGAAGCCGCCCAGCACGGTCGAGGTGGTGGTGCCATCTGAGAGCGCGACGTCGACGCGCCGGGCGAGCGCTCCTCGCGCCGGCACGGTCACCACCGCCGTGGTGGGGGTGCGCGTGCCCACCACCACCGCCGCGCCGCCGAAGGTGGCCGTGACGCTCATGGCGTCGAGGCCCTGGCCCAGCACCGTGACCGTCTCGCCGGGGTTCGCCACATGCGGCACCACCCCGTAGATTTTGAACGCCCCCGCCGTGTCCACATACGCGAACGCGCCCTTCGCCGTGGCGGCGTCGCGCGAGGTCGTGACCGTGACGTCGACCGCCCCCAGCGCCGCGCCCATCGGCGCGGTCGCAGTGAGCTGCGTGGAAGAGACGGTGGTCGAGGTGGCCGTGGCGGTTCCGAACTTCACCGAGGTGACGTTCTCGAACCCCGTGCCGGTCAACGTCACCACTGTGCCACCAGAGAGGGGACCCGTGGGCGGTGTCACCTGGGTGATGGTCACGTCGGGGACGTAGCGAAACGCGCGGCGAAGAATCGCCACGCCGTTCTTGTTGTATACGGACACGTCGACCGAATCGGCCGCCAGCCCGCGCGGGGTGATGGCCTCCAGCTTCCCGCTCGGCAGCAGCGTCACCCTGGGGCTCGACTGCACGCCGAAGAGCACCTCCACGTCGCTGGTGAAGCCCTGGCCATCGATGACGACGGTGGTGCCACCGCGCAGGGGGCCGTCGGTCGGCGCGATGCCCGTGGCGTAGAGCTCGTCGAAGTAGGTGAAGCAGCCCTGACAATTGTACGTGCCGTTGGGGTTGGTGATGGAGACGTTCACCAGGCCCGCGCGGCCCGGCGGCACCTTCGCCTCGAGCGTCTCGTCGTCGATGATTTGAAAATCAATCACGCTGTTGGAGCCGAACTTCAGCGTGGTCTGCTTCTTGGCCTCGGTGCCGCGCGTGGCGAAATCGCGAATGAAGGCCGAGCCTTCGACCAGCACCGTGGTGCCGCCCGCGGAGCCGCCGCGCGGTGGCAGCACGCGGTTGATTTTGAGCTCAGGGGGCAGGCCGGCATCGGGTTCGCCGGCGTCCGGCGGAGTTCCGGAGTCGACCGGCCCCCCCGCGTCGGAGCCTGCGTCCATTACGGGCGGGGGTCCGCCGTCATTCGGCGTGACCGTGGTTCCGCCGCACCGGCAACCGGAGACCACCGAGAGGAGCAGCGCCGCAGCGAAAAACGCGCGCTGGGTGGGGAGCGTCAATGTCGTCACTCGCATAGGGCGCGCCATTTCAGAGAACGGTGACCTGCACCGTGTAGGAGTTTGCGATGCGGTCCGTCGAGCCGGTCACTCGAATGAGAATCGATTTGCCACCCACGCTGCTGGCGGACAACGACAGCGTGGGCACGGTCGCGTCCGAGCACTGGAGTTGCGTGGCGCCGTCGAAGGCGCACACGCGCAGCAGCCCCTTGCCTGCGTCGTAGTTTCCCAGGGCCACCGTGAGCGCCTTGCTCGCGGGGACCGAGATTTTGAACCAGTCCTGGTCTTGAGGGCAGATGGTGCCGTCGATCGCCGTGGCGGTGTTGAAGGCGGTGGCCTGAGCGTCGGTGTCGTTTGGCTCGCGGGCGTCGTCATCACACGGGGTGCCGCGAGAGAGCAGGTACGTCACGTCGTAGGGCTGCACCGGGTCACTGGTGGAAATGCGCACGAAGTACTTCGCGGTCGACGCGGCGACGTGGTTGACGAGAAGTTTTCCCGAGGCGAGCGAGCGGCCGGTCGAGTCGTAGATGACGGTCGAGAAGCCGTTCTCGGCGAACGGGTCGGCGTCGATGTTCACGCCCAGTTGGTCGCCGCGCGAGAGCGAGAGCGAGTACCAATCGACGTCGCCGGGGCAGAGCGTGAGGTCGCGGTACGGACCCGGCGCGACGCCGAAGGCCTTGGTCTGATCATTGTTGGGCTCGTAGCGGTCGGGTTGGCACGTGGCCGGCACGCACTTTCCACTCCCCACGTTGCAGCGGTAGTCCTTGGGACAGGTGTCGTCAGAGATACAAGGCGGCGCTTTGGGCAGGCACGCGCCCGTGGCGGTGAAGCACACCAGCGGCACCTTGCAGTCGCGGTCGGAGTAACAGCGATTCCCCGCGCTGCAACGGCCCGCAAGGTCGCACACCAGCCCGGGGCCACACTCCGCGTCTTTGGCGCACTGCACACATTTGTCGTCGACGCATTTCTCCGAAGGCAGGCACACCGTGCTCTGGGTGTCGACGGTGCATTTGGGGACGCATTGCCGCGTGCCCTTGTTGCACACCTCACCCGCGGAACAGTCAAAGGTGTCCGCGCAGCCGAGGTCCTCTTCACACACCGTGGTGATGGTGTTGCAGCGCTGACCCTGCGGGCACTCTGACTTCATGCCGCTGGGGCACAGCGACACTTCGGAGCGATCGACACACACGCCCTGCTTGCACCAGAAGCCGGCCTGACACTCTTCGTTGGTGGAGCACTGGGTGCCCCAGCCCATGCGCAGGGCGCACAGCCGCGTCGTTTCGTCGCATGACTCTTTGACGCTGCACTGCCCCGAGGAGTCGCAGTTGTCGCAGTACTTCATCGCGGTGCAGATTTTTCCCGCGGCGCAGTCGGCGCGCGTCTCGCATTCGGGTGGGCGCCCGCTGTCGACCTGGCCCATGGTCCGGGCACACGAAGCACCGAGGAGCAGCAGGAGCGCGGCGGCGATACGTTTCACGGCGTGGTGTTCTCCGTCACGACACCCGACGGCCAGGTGACGTCGCCCACGGTCCAGAACTGCCCTTCTTTATCGAGCGTCCTGGTGAACTCACCCTTCACCACCCCGAGCACGTAGAAGCGCACCGTGACCTTGGAGGTCGGCGTCATCTCCAGGTGGGCGTTGGAGAAGGACACCACCGCCCGGAACGTGCCGTTGACCGGCTCTTTGTAGCCAAAAATCTCCGGGCCGTAGCCGACCAGCGCATCGCGCAGGAGCTGCGGGTCATCCAGGGAGCCCGGCATGCCCCAGTCCGGTTTGGTGTTGGCGTAGAAGCAATCATCGGGCGAGGTGCCCACCGCCGACGTGGGTGTCTGCAGCACGTGCAGGTCGATGTCCGTCTTGGCGTTGTCCCAGAACATTTCAATGAGCAGCTTCTGCGCCGGCGTGGCCACGACCGTGGCGCGCGCGGGTTGGCACGACTTCACGCCCTGCGAGTCCGTGACGTCGAGCTGCACCTCGTAGGCGCCCGGCACCTGCGGGTCCAACTGCATGGACGCCATGACGGCGTCAGCAGGCGCGATGGTCGTGTTGCTGGCGAGGGGTTTCTGCCGCAGCGTCCACTTGTACGTCAGGGGCACATCGCCGTCGGGGTCGCTGGAGCCCGAGCCATCGAGCGCGATGTTGGAACCCGGCGCGCCGTTGCCGAGCGGGGCGATGACCGCCAGCGGCGCCTTGTTCGGCGTTCCGGAGAGAGGGATGACCACCTCCTGCTTGTCGGGGTCCGTGCCGACGATGCGAATGCCGCCCGAGGCCGGCGCCGTCGTTCCCATCGCCACCGCGTACTTCACGGTGAGCTGAATCTTTCCGGGCAGGCCGGCGGGCGTGGTCGTCTTGACGATGGCGGGGGTCTTGCTTGAACCCACGAAGGTGAACGCCGGGTCGGTGCCCGGGACGAAGGAGATCTCCTTCACCACCAGGTCGGCCGTGCCCTTGCTCTCGATGGAGAACGTCTTCACCGCAGCGGCACATTCGCCCACGCGGCCGAAGTCGAGCGAAGCGGGCTCCACCGCCATGATGGCGCGGGTGGAGCCGACCCCTTTGAGCGAAACTTCGAACGTGGGCAGGTCTTCGTCGTTCGACTGGAACGAGAGCGTGTTCTCGTACGTGGCCTCTTTGTCGGGCGTGAAGGTGATCTTGAGCATCGCCACTTCGGCCGGCTGAATTCGGCTCGGCATCGACCCCACCACGAAGACCGTCGACGACGTCTTGAGCGCGATGTTGGAAATCAGGAGGTCGGCTTTTCCGGCGTTTCGAATGGGCAGCTCGAGCGTCTTGTCGTTCAGCACCGGGACGGTGCCGAAGTCGGCCGTCGGGTCGGGCGGGACGAGCTGCGGCCGCACCTGCTGCACGCCACGCGTCCCGCAAGAGAGCGCCACGCTGACGAAGAGCGCCAGGGCCGCGGTGCGCTTCACTTCGGACCCTTTCCTTCCTCGTAGTACTCGATGTCGATCTGCGACTTGAGGCCCGGGAGCGACTCACCGGCAAAGGCGATGATTCGGTTCATCGGCTCGTAGGTCCACCCGTCGGCACCGCCTTGCACCGGCGTGCACTTGAGCGCCACCGCGTCCACCGGGACACCTTCACACGCCGTCCGGTCCACCGAGGCGCACGCGGCGATGGTGTCGGCCGGCGTGTTGCACGGGTACTTGAACGTCACCTTGATGGTGGCCACGTTGGGCGCCTTGGAGAGCGCGAACTTTCGCTTCAGCCCCACGGCGGAGGTGGCGAGCTTCTTCAGGGTGTTGGCGAACGACGCGTCGCAGATGCTCCCCACCTCGCCGCCCGTGAGGTCCGAGAGCGCCTGGTACCGGGTGCCCGGGTTGGCCCCGCAGGTGTTCTTGTCTTCACCCTTGATGGCAGCGGTGGTGACCGTACCGTCGTTCCCCACGCCCTTCGCGGTCTCGAACGCGCGCCAGTAGTAGCGCACGTCCTTCTCGCTCTCGTCCTCTTCGTCCGAGACGAAGATGATGTACAGGTACGCGTCGGGGCGCAGGAAATCGATGGGCGTCTTGGTGTCGCACGTCTTCTGGCACGCGGTGACGTCCGTCTGCTTGTTGCAGGCCTGCTTGCACGTCTCGAGGGTGGCCAGCTTCGGCGCGTTGTCGGCGTTGTACTTGTCCAGCACCAGGAGCGCCGCCTGCATGCCGGCCTCGTAGGGACTCCCGTCGGTGCCCACCTTGATGTTGGCGGCGAAGGCGCTCAGCACCGAGGGGGTGGTGGGGGTGATGACTTTGGGGCTGCCCCGCAGAGAGCCCGGAGTCTTGAAGATGTCGGTGGTGGTCACGCCGATGCGAAAGTCGATCGACCCCTTGGTGAAGAGGTCGATGAAGGACTGAAAATTCTTCGCCAGGTTCTCCTGCCGGGGCGCCATGGAGCCCGAGTCGTCCACCACCCACAGCACGTCGACCTTGGAAGACGGAATCTGCAGGTACGAGTCGACCTGCATGTCGGGTGGAGGCGTGCCCTTGATGCGCTCCTGAGCACAGGCGAAGAGCAACGCGGGGACGAGAAATAAGAGACGTTTCATTGGAAGTTCAGATTGACCCTGGATTCGGCCCGCCGCTAGGGTGCCCCGCGCAATATGGCCTCTCTTCGAGACATCCGAAAGCGGATCCGTTCGGTAAAGAACACCCGACAGATCACCAAAGCCATGAAGATGGTGGCCGCGGCGAAGTTGCGTAAGGCGCAAGATGCAATCGTCGCAGCGCGGCCCTACGCCACAACCCTCGAAGCCATCATGGCCGACCTGATGGCGAAAACGGAAGCGGGCCAGCTCTCGCACCCGCTCCTCGCGACTCGCAAGGCTCGAAAAGCCGAGATTCTCGTCCTCACCTCAGATCGCGGCCTGGCGGGCGGCTTCAACGCCAACATCAACCGCCGGGTGGCGCGCTTCATCAAAGAGACTGAAGGCCAGTACGAACAGGTGACCATCACCACCATCGGCCGCAAGGGAAACGAGTTCTTGCGGGGCCGTGGGTTCTCGATGCGCAAGGACTACCCGGGGTTCTTGACCCGCGTGTCCTACGCCAACGCCGACGAGGTGGCGACCGAGCTCTCGCGCCGATTCGTGAGCGGCGAAGTTGATCAGGTCTTCCTCGCCTACAACGAGTTCGTCTCGGCGATGACCCAGAAGGTGACGTTCACCCAACTGCTTCCGTTCGAGGCCAACACGGCCAAGGCGTCCAGCGCCTCCGTCGACTACCTCTACGAGCCCTCCCGTCAGGAGCTGCTCTCCAGCCTCGTCCCCAAGGCGGTGGCGACCAAGGTGTTCCGGGCCGTGCTCGACAGCGTGGCCTCTGAACACGGCGCCCGCATGACGGCGATGGAAAGCGCGACGTCGAACGCCTCCGACATGATTGGCAAGCTGACGCTGTTCTACAACCGCAGCCGCCAGGCGCAGATCACCAAGGAACTGGTGGAAATCGTCTCCGGCGCTGAAGCGCTCAAGTAGGCGCCGTGGCCAGCGTCTCGCGGGCACCCGAAGAATTCTCGCAGCTCACCGATCTCGCGCAGGACGCCACCGGCACGTTCGTGGTCTACGCCACGGACGACTACTTCGCGGGCAAGGAAAACCTGCTCAAGCCCGGCCCCGCGGTGTGGCTCGAGAATGAGTACACCGACAAGGGCAAGTGGATGGACGGCTGGGAGTCCCAGCGCCGCCGCGGTCCCGGCGGGGTGCTCGAAGGCACCGCGCCCCCGTCGCTCGCCGACAGCCACGACTTCGCCATCATTCGCCTCGGCACGCCAGGCGCTGTTCACGGCGTGCTGGTCGACACCACGCACTTCAAGGGCAACGCGCCGCAGGACGTGCTCGTGGAGGGCCTCGAGGCGCCGCACACGCTTCCGCTCGAGAAACTGGTGAACTCGCCCAACTGGGAGGTGCTGCTCCCCAGGACGGCGGTGAAGCCCGACTTTCAGAACTCGCTCCGACTGCCGCGCATCTCGCCCCGCGTGACGCACCTGCGGCTGCGCATCTACCCCGACGGCGGCGTGGCGCGCTTCCGCGCGTATGGGGTGGTGGTGCCGGAGACGAAGACGTTCTGGCAGTCGGCGGCCATCGACCTCGCCGCGATTGAGAACGGCGGGAGCGTCGCGGGCGCGAGCGACCAGTTCTTCGGCCCCCCGTCGAACCTCTTGCTGCCCGGCCGCGGCGTGAACATGGGCGACGGGTGGGAGACCAAGCGCCGACGCACGCCGGGCTCCGATTGGTGCGTGCTCAAGCTGGGGCGACGCGGCGTGCTGCAGCGGCTCGAGCTCGACACCCACTTCTTCAAAGGCAACGCCCCGCAGGCCGTGCTGGTGGAAGCGCTCGACGAGACGACGCTCGCGCCGCCAGAGCTGGAAGCGCGGCTCAAGAGCGCCGACGGGTCCGGGTGGATGACCCTGTGCGAGAAGACCCCGGTGGTGCAGCACCGTCGCCACATTCTCGAGCCGTCCAAGCCGCTCGCGGTCACCCACGTGCGGGTGCACATCTTTCCGCACGGCGGGGTGAACCGGCTGCGCATGTTCGGCCACGCGGTGGACACCGAAGCAGAGCGACGCGCGATGGAGAGGTTCAACGCGCTGGGCGACGACGATGCGCGCACCCTGCTCCGCTCGTTCAACGGGAGCTCGGCGTGGGCCGCGGCGCTGCTCAAGGGGCGGCCGTTCGCGTCAGTCCGCGACCTCTTTGCGGCCGCTGATTCCGCGTGGTGGAAGCTGGACGAGAAGGCGCACCTGGAAGCGTTCGCCGCGCACCCGCGGCTGGGCGATGCGAAGAAGCCGGCGTCTCAGACCGAGCAGTCTTCGAACTGGTCGAAGACAGAGCAACAGGGCATCGCCGGCGCGGGCGCCGACGCGCTCGGCAAACTGAAGACGGCCAACGACGAGTACTTCGACAAGTTCGGGTTCATCTTCATTCTCTTCGCCTCGGGCCGTTCAGCGGCGGAGACGCTGGAAATTCTCGAGCAGCGCGTGCGAAACACCCGCGAACAGGAGCTCGACACCGCCGCGCGTGAGCAGGGGAAGATTACCCGCATGCGCATGGAAAAGTGGCTGACCGCCAACCGGGGGGAGTGATGGGAATTTCCACGCACATTCTCGACACCACCAAGGGCCGCCCCGCGCGCGGCGTGACCGTGCTGCTGGAGCGCAAGACGCATGCCGCCTGGGACCTCGTCACCACGCAGAAGACCAACGACGACGGCCGGGTGAAGTCGCTCTTGCCCGAGGGGGAAACCTCGCCCAAGGCCGGCACGTACCTCATCACCTTCGACGTGGGCGCCTACTTCAAGGACCAGGGCGTGGAGACCTTCTACCCGAAGGTGAGCATCGAGTTTTCGGTGGTGAACGAGGGCGAGCACTACCACGTGCCGCTGCTCCTCAACCCGTTCGGCTACTCCACCTACCGGGGTTCGTGATGCGAACGGTGGTGGCCGAGCCGCTCACAGCGGAGGCGTTCGCGCCGTTCGGACAGGTGGTGGCGGTGAAGGCGTCGGGCGGCCACGCGGCCAACCAGGGGAACGCCACCCGGTTCGACTTCGCCGCCAACCTGGAGAGTGACCGCGCGCACGCGAGGCCGAACCTGTGCGCCTTCGAAGCGACGCCCCAGGCCCTGCCGCTCCCGCTGAAGCTGCTCGAGCGCCACCCGCACTCGTCGCAGGCGTTTCTGCCCATGGTGGTCGAGGAGTACCTGGTGTGCGTAGCGCCCAACGCCGCCGACGGCGGGCCGGACCTGACGAAGCTGCGCGCGTTCATCGCCAGGGCGGGTCAAGGCATCAACTACAACAAGGCGCAGTGGCACCACCCCATCGTGGCGCTCGGCACGCCGGCGACGTTTTCGATGCTGGCGTGGGAAGACGGCACGCGCGGCGACTGCGAAGAGCGACCGGTGACGGAACGCGTCCAGGTGGTTCGAGCGACGTCGTAGGCAGCGGTAGCGACGCACGCCGTTTCGGACGCGACTCTTTTTTCACTCCTCGCTGTACCTCACCGGCTCAATGAGCCGAGAAGCGCGCTCGTCTCTCGCGCGACGGCTTCGGCCCGCGCACGCTCATCGAGCGAGGTGAGGTCCAGGGCGCGATGGGGCGGGTGTTGGTGCGCCCATCGCGCCATCGGCATGTGAAGAAAGAACGCCAGCGTGGGAACTCCGAGCGCGACGGCCAGGTGCATGGGCCCCGTGTTGTTGGTCACCACGACCCCCGCCGCGCGCATCACGCAGGCGAGCTCATCGAGGTCCGTCGCGGGCGCCACCCACGCACCGGGAATCCGACCGGCGAGCTCCTGCGCCAGAACCTCCTCGCCCGGCCCCCACGTGACGACGCACGTGCGGCCGTTCGCGGCGAGGGCGCGGCCCGCATGCTCAAACACCTCGAGGGGCACGCGGCGCCAGTCGAGGCGCCCGCCGGGGTTGAGCACCGCGTGTTTCGCGGACTCGAGCTTGTGAAGCGTGCTGGCGAGCTGGGCGCTGGGGCGAGGGGTGCGAAACGACAGCGGCGCTGAGGCAGAGTTGATGTTGAGCGGCGCGAGCAGGTGCAGGCGCTGTTCGACTTCGCTCTGCGTGTCAGGTCGAGGTGCGACCGCCACATCCATCAACGCGCCTCCGGGCCACACGCTCGGCCCCACCAGGGCGGCGCGCGGCGAAATCAACCGCGAGATGACGGCGCCGGTGACGGAGACCTCCGACCAATTCGACGCGTTCAACACGACCTCGAAGCGCTCGGCCCGCAGCGCCCGAATGCCGGGGGCAAGCGGCCCCAGCCAGAGCGCGCGACGGTCGAACGCGCGCACGTGCTGAATGCCGGGCGTTCCCTCGAGCACCCGCGCCACCTTCTGGTGCACCAGCACCTCGACCCTGGCGTCTTTGGCGAGGGCGTTGACCAGGGGCGTCAGCAGCAAGGCCTCCCCCACGCGGTTGTCGAGGCGCACCAGGAGCACCCGGCGCACGGTCTTCAACTGCTCATGCGCCCTCGACCGCCGCCACGGTCTCCACAGAAGAACCGAGACCAGGAGCGCCAGCGCAACCTTCGCCGCGCGTTCGAGGAGCTTCAGGGGGCCGGGGCCTGGCTGCGACACGGCTCGAACCGTAGTTCAGCGCGAGGCGCGTGCCACCAGAAGGCCGCCGCTCACTTCGCCAGCGCCGACAGGGCCACCAGGGTTTCGAGAATGATGAGCGCGGCAATCATCACCTCGAGGGTGAGCGACCTCGCGGTATCCACTTCGCCCTTCAAGAGCTCGTAGGTGTTGGACAGCATCTTCCACTTTCGCGTCACCTGCGCTTGCCACGAGCCCACGCGAAGTTGCCGGAGCGCCGCCTCGTACACGCGCGCCAGGTACACGTCGCCGATGATCTTGAGCGAGTTCTCCACCCGCTCGATGAACTCGGACAAGTCCATCAGCGTCTGGAGCAGGTCCCGCAAGAGCGCCTTGTACGGGCTGAAGATGATGGAGGTAGCGCCCTTCTTCGAGTCGATGAACTGGTAGACGCGCTTCAACTCACCGTCGAGGACGTCGTCGTAGTACCGGAACTCCATCAACTGCGCGTTGGCAATTTCGAGCAGGTCGGGAATGTCGAGCGATCCGCTCGGCTCGTAGACAAACGCAGCGTTCCAATCGATGACCACCAGGTCGTTCTCGCCGTAGCTGAAGTGCTGCTCCAACACGTCGCGCTTCTCCAGCATCGAGAGCGCCTTTTCCTTCGTCTCGCCCAAAAGCAGGCGCGGCAGTTCGGGTGTGGCGAGGAGCGCCTCGGCGTTGGGCGCCCCCGACACCTGCTCGGCAAAGAGCACGGTGTAGCTTTCGAAGCGCTCCCACAGGTGGGCCTCGTCGAGGCTCGGCTGGAGCGCCTTTCGGAATTGCTCCACCAACTCCCGGGCCAGCTTCTCAATCTCGGGGGAGTCGTACAGTTGGTCGGCCAGGGGAATCAGCTGCTCCGCCGTCGTCCCGGCTGGAATCGGCACGCTCGCCAGCACCGAAATCGCGCCGTGGTCAAACACCCGCACCGAGACGGGGACGTCAACCACTCCACCCATCACCGCCAGGCTTCGCTTTCCCACCTCGACCGAAATCGGCGGGTTGGGCAGTTCGATGAACTCACTCCCTTCGCGACTGAGCGACAGGCGGCGGCTGTCCTGGGAGAGGAGCTTCTGCGCCAACTCGAGATTGACGCCTTCAGCGATGTCGAAAATCCGGTAGCACAGCGCTGTCGACTTCTCGAACACGGCCATAGACCAACTGTAGCGCCGCGGAGAGAAAGCGGTGAACGCGGCGCATCCACAGCCCCGTCGACGCGCCTTCACAGTCGCCGCAAGTTGTGCTTTTGCGTGCGCCTCTCACTTCACCGGAGCGCCCCATTTATCTCGCCAGCCTTTTGACGATGGCCCTCGCCGCGGCTCCCGAGCCGACCATCACCGTCGCCGCGCCAGGGTTTCAGCTCGTCAACGTCGACCCCAACCTGTCCGACTTCTACACAAACCACCTCGCCCAGCAGCTCTCCTTCCGGGGTGTGCGCACCGTCACCACCAAGGACACCGCCGCGCTCCTGGGCTTCGAGCGACAGCGGCAGCTGCTGGGGTGCCCCGACGACGTCTGCCGGCTGCAGCTGACGAAGCAATTGGGCGTGGACGGGCTGCTGGTGGGCACCATCACCAGGCTCGGCAACACCTACCGCCTCGACGTCCGTATTCTCGCGACCGAAGGCGGCGCGCCCATCGCCGGGGCATCCTCGGAGTCGGGAGACAACGACCGCCTGGTCGGAACGTTCACGCTCGTGGCCGACCAACTGGCCAAGCAGGTGTCTGAGAAGCTCAATCGGCCGCTGGTGACGTCCGGCCCCACGGAAGTCTCCAACGGCCCCTCGTTGGCCAAGCGCCTGTCGTGGATTCCAGCGGGCGTGGGCGCCATCGGGCTGGGCGTTGGCGTCGGCATGCTCTTCGCCGCCAAGGGGACGAACGACCGTTTGAACCAGACCGGCGGCACGGCGCTCACCACCGCTCAGGCCAACGCGCTGGTCTCGTCCGGCTACACCCAGCAGACGGTGGGGTTCGTCAGCCTGGGGGTCGGCATTGCGGCGGTGGCGGCAGCGGCGGGCATGTTCTTCTTTGGCGGAGACGAAATCGTGCACGCGGGTGTGGCCCTGGCGCCTGGTCAGACCGGCATCGTCATCACGGGGGTGTTGCCATGAAACGAGTTGCGCTCGCAGTCCTGGCCACGGCGTTCGCCTCAGCGTGTTTCAACTTCGAGAGTTCCCGCGCCGCCTGCATTCAGCGCGGGGACTGTATTGACGAGAACGGCCCCAAGCTCATCGCCACCTCGCCCGCTCGCGGCGCGACTGACGTGCGCGTCGACTCAACCATTGGCCTCACCTTCTCGCAGGCCATGTCGCCGGGGTCGGTGCAGATGGTGCTCGCCCCGGTGGCCCCGCTCAACGACGGCCAGTGGGACCCCGACAACGTGACGGCGACGTTTCAGCCCATCGCCAAGCTCGCTCAGGCGACCACCTACACCGTGACCGTCACGGGGAAGTCGACCGAGAACAAGTCACTCACCGACACCTTTACCTTCACCACGGAGACCGCGCCCGACACCACGCCGCCGACCATCACTTCGTCATTCCCCCCCTACAACAGCATGGCCACGCAGATTCAGCTCGACGCCCACCTCACGGTGACGTTCTCGGAGCCGATGGCCAAGGACAGCTTCACGGTGTCGTCTTCGCCCACGTTCAACTTCGGCGAACCCACCTGGTCGAGCGGGGACAAGACGGTGACGTTCAGCATGCCGGCCGAAAACCTGAAGGCCGAGACGACGTACTACGTGACCGTCGACGGCCGAGACAAAGCGGACAACTCGCTGGGCGCCACGACGTTCTCGTTCACCACCATCAAGGCGCCTGACACCACGCCGCCTGACGTGATTGCCACGCAGCCCTACAGCACCACCCCCGCCGTCTCGCCCAACGTGCAGCCGAGCGTGACGTTCTCAGAGGCGGTCAAGCCCGGGGTGACCGCGGCCATGAGCATCAGCCCGGCGCCTCCGGGGCCGTGCACCTGGGTGCTCGACTCCACGGCCACGCTCGTCACCTGCCAGCACAACGTCGCCTTCGCGGTGAGCACCACGTACACCATCTCCGCGTCGACCGCGGTACAGGACCTGGCCGGCAATTCCATGGCCATGACGCGGACGTTTCAGTTCGCCACCACGGCGGCGCCTGACACCACAGCCCCCACGCTGGTCAGCTCGAACCCGGCCAACGGCTCCAAGGGCCTGTCGTTCTCGGCGCCCGTCTCGCTGACGTTCTCTGAGCAGATGGACAAAGGCACCGTGCAGGGCGCCTTCAAGGTCTTCTCAGCCAGCGCGCCGGTGGGCGGTGGCCCCGGGCCCGCGGTGGAGAAGGCGGGCACGTTCTCCTGGGACGTGGACGGCGGCACTGCGATGCACTGGACCCCGCTGACGCCGTGGACCTACGACCAGTTGATTACCTGGCAGTTGTCTCCCGCGGCGAAGGACCTCGCGGGAAACCCGCTCGCCAACAACGCGACCGGCTCGTTCAACACCATTCGCTTCAAGTACATGACCGTCTACGCCAACGGCGCCGACGGCGGGGTCGGTGCGCAGAGCGGGTACCTCCGAAGTCAGACGTCTGGCGTGACGTTCGACCCGAGCTACACAGTGATGTGGACGGGCGATAACGACCCACCCAAGTGGACGTACCGGAGCCTCATCTACTTCGACCTCTCGGTCGTCCCCGCAGGCGCCACGTTCACCAGCGCCACGCTGAACGTGTACCAGACGAGCGTCTACGGATCGCCCTTCACTGAGCTCGGCAACGTCGTGGTGGAACGCATCAGCCCCCCCTCGTCGGTGGCGAGCTTCAGCGCCACGGCGCTCGACGGGCCCGGCCGTGGAGGCAAGGGCTGCATCGGCCCGTTCCCTGTTCACGGCAACTGCGACGCGCTCACGCTCAGCTCCGATGCCACGTCACCGTCCACCAAGACGCTCGACGTGAAGTACTGGATTGATGCCGCGTACCCTTCAAGGAAACTCTTGTTCCGGGTTCGGCACGCCTCCAAGGACAGCAACGGAGACTCGGCGGCCGACTACGTGTCGTTCGCCTCGGGTTCAGCCACCACGGGGCGCCCCTACCTCAACCTGGCCTTCGAATACCCGTAGCGGCTAACGGCGTCTCTTCACCGACTTGGTGATGGTCTTCGGCATGGGGGCCGCCTTCTTCACCACCGGCGCCCTGGGAGCCCGCGCAGCTTCCAGGTCGCGCACCTTCTTTTCCAGCGCGGCGCGTTCGGTCTCCAGGCGGCTGACGCTCTCTTTGAGCGCCGCCTGGGTCGCTTCGGCGCCCTGAAGTTTGTCCTCCGCCGCCTTCAGCATCACCTCGGCGTGTACGCGCTTTTCCTGCTCGTCGAGCGAGCGGTCCTGCTCGGTGGTGACCTTCTTCGACAACACCACCACGGTGATGAGGAGCGCGAGCCCCACCGCGCCGCCGATGATGAGCGGGATCTTCTGATTCATCTGCGGAACCGGGCGAGGCGGGGGCGGGCGCGCCTGTGGCTCATACGCCTGGTCGTGGTCAGGCATCGACGCCGTCTCCGGCTCAGGGGGCGGTGCCATCACGGTTCGGTCGTCGTGGCCCGCGTTTCGTCCGTCGTCGTTCACGTCGGCGTCCTTTCGGCGGCTCTTGCCTTCAACTTGAAATCCCATACGCCACGGGCGCGCAGCACCCGCTCCACCATCATGGCATGCAATGCATGCAGGGGCTGCCCCACGTCAGGGCCATCGATGAGCTCGAGGGCATCGGCGATGGCTTCCAGCGTGGAGCGGCTCTCGGCGGCGGGGGCCTCGCGCAGGCGAAGCGGCGCGTCGTTCTTCTCGGGGAGCGAAAACAGCGGCAGGGCCTGCAGCGACGGCAGCTTCTTGCGCATCTTGCGCGTCTGACGCCAGGTGCCGTCGAGCACCACGAGCGAGCGGGGCGGAGTCGGTGGAACGGAGCCGCCCTCACCGGGGAACAGCAGCCAGGCCCCCTCGGTCATCGCCTGCAGTTCGCGGTCTGCCACGGTCGCATCGTCGCTGAACTCGACCATGGTGCAATGTTTCAACCCCAGTTCCGCGATGCGGGCCGTGCCGGTCGATTTGAAGGACTCGCGCAGGTGCCGCACCACCACCACCGGGGTCCGGTTCAAGACCGGCGTGATGTCATGGCAGAGGCAGAACTCGGTTCTCACCCAGCAGCGGTGGCAGCGCCCCGGAAGGGTGGAGAGGGTGTGAGATCTCACGCCCCGTCCACTGTAGCGAAGGGAAGCCGCTCAGCGAGGCCCAAACCGGCGACCCTTGCCGCCGCCCATGTGCTTCATCGCCTCGTGCTGAAACTTGGCGAGGAACAAGGCCAACTGCGCCCGTTTCTGCGGGGCGAGGTCCTTGCTCACGGCGAGGAACATCTCTTTGTCCACGGCGGCCATCTGCTGCCGGCCTTCGAGCACCTTCTGGATGGCGCCGTCGACCTGCCCCGCGGCAGCGGCATCTCCGTCGGCGGCGGCTTTGAGCACGCGCATCGACTCGTGCATGCCCTCGCGAACCGTGCGGCGCCGCTCGTCGAACGCCTTGATCTTGTCCGAGAGGCGAAGGGCTTCGCCTTCGGAGAGAGACAGCGCCTCGGCGATGCCCACCACCAGCATCATCCGCATGCGCTTCTCGCGCTCCGGCCCGCCCATCATCGGCCCGTCGCGGTCGTCGTCGCCGCGGGGCCCGCCCCGCTGAGGCTTCAACCCGGCGTAGGGGTCTTTCGCGGCGCCAGGCGGGGGGGCCGGAGGTGCGGCGAAGGCGTTCAGGGCACAGCAAGTCACGACCGCAGCGAGCAAAGCCTTCATTGGGTTTCTCCTTCATTCAACGTGGGCCATTCGACTTCAAA
>CAZFXD010000016.1:0-8355 GCA_964522795.1 uncultured Myxococcaceae bacterium | reverse complement strand
TCCTGACACGCCTCGCACGTCACCAGGTGTTCTCGGGCGTCGGCGTCCAGCGGCGCGCCGGTCAGCAACTGTTCCTGAATCTTCTCACACGTCATGGGGTTCTCCCGCACGAAGCTTCTGTTCGACCTCGGACGCCAGCCGCTTCACCGCGTAGTGGAAGTGCGCCTTGGCATTTCCCTCGGTGATGCCGAGCGTGGAGGCAATTTCGTGAAAGGTCAGCTCGCCGTCGACGCGAAGACTGAAGACCTCGAATTGTCGCGGGGCCAGCGCCGACACGGCCTGCTTCACGGCCGCCCGCTGTTGGGCTTCGGCCAGGGCGGCGAAGCCGTCCAGCTTGAGCGTCGGGAGCGACTCCAACGCGTCGTCTGACACCGACTTCCAGCGCTTCCGCAACCGCGCGTGGTTGAGCGAGAGGTTGATGACGCTGCGCAGCACGTACGCGCGAAACGCCGCCCCTTCGGCCTCTGCCAGCTGCTTCAGCAGCGGCGGGCGCGCTTCGAACGCCTTCAAGAACGCCTTCTGACAGACGTCAAACGCATCATCGGGGTTCTTCAGAAATCGACGCGCCACGTTGTACGCCGCGTGCTGGTGCCGGCGAATCAGCTCACCGAACGCCCCCGCATCTCCCGCCAGGTACTCCCGAATCAGGTCCCCATCGGGAGAATCGGGAGGCGCGACCAGTCGAAGGTTGGGCAGCCGGGGGTGGTTGGGGGTTGCGGCCATTGTTCCCAATAGAACACCGCTCGGGGCTGTTGGTTAACTCCTCGTGGCGGTAGAAGGGGGGAAAAGGTGCGACATGATCCGTCATTCCGGCAGTTTTCCTGCACTCACCGCGGCTGATTCGAACACCACCGAGGAGACCAACCCTCGGGGCATCAAGCCCTTCATGCCCCCGGCCGTCTCCCGGCCCGAGCCGTCGACCGACCGGCCCCGCTCAAAGTCAGTGCCAATCTCGAGCGCGGTTCACTTCGTGGTCCACCCGGGCATGCCGGAGCTGCGCGCGTACGCGGAAGCGCGGGGCTGGTTCTCTCGCGGCTTTCACGAACTCTCGGTGCCCTGGGTCGAGCTCGCCTACACCACCGACGGCTGGAAGACGGTCCGGGCGGTTCGTTCGACCGACGTCCCCTGCCCCGTGGTGAACGGCTACTTCTTTCTCCCCCACGTCCCGGCGAACTCCACGGTGGAGTTCGCCCTGCACGTCGGGTTGTCCTGTCACGCGCCCAATGACGCCGCTGGGGAGCGCGAGCACGGCGATGTGTGGCTGAACAACGGCGGCCAGAACTACCAGCAGGTTTCTCGCTGACCCGAAGGCCTCCATGACCTCTGCACCTTCGCTGCGCGGCAAGACCCTCTTCATCAGCGGCGGAAGCCGCGGCATCGGCAAGGCCATCGCCCTTCGCGCGGCACGCGATGGGGCCAACGTCATCATCGCGGCGAAGACTTCGTTGCCGCACCCGAAGCTCCCCGGCACCATTCACACCGCGGCGGCGGAAATCGTGGCCGCCGGCGGCCAGGCGCTCGCGGTGGAATGCGACATTCGCCTGGAAGAGCAGGTGCAGGCCGCGGTCGAAGCGGGCGTGAAGAAGTTCGGCGGCCTCGACATTCTCGTCAACAACGCGTCGGCCATCAGCCTCACCGGCACGCTGGAAACGCCGATGAAGAAGTACGACCTGATGAACATGGTCAACGCGCGGGGCACGTACCTCTGTTCGCAGGTGTGCCTGCCGCACCTGTTCAAGGCGGAGAACCCCCACATTCTCAACCTCTCGCCGCCGCTCAACTTCGAACCCCGTTGGTTCGGACCGCACGTGGCCTACTCCATCGCCAAGTACGGCATGAGCCTGTGCGTGCTCGGAATGGCGGAAGAGTTCAAAGACCGGCGCGTGGCGGTCAACGCGCTCTGGCCCAAGACGACCATCGCCACGGCGGCGGTGAACATGCTGGGCGGCGACGACATGATGAACCAGAGCCGCAAGCCCGACATCATGGCCGACGCCGCGCACGCCATTCTCACCAAGAAGAGCACCGAGGTCACCGGCCGTTTCTTCGTGGACGAAGACGTGCTGCGCGCCGAGGGCGTGAAGAACCTCGACGTCTACTCGGTGGTGCCCGGCGCCACGCTTCTGCCCGACTTCTTCGTCGACTGAGAACGTCGGCTCAGGTGAGGCCGAGGAGCGGCGCCCCGCCCGACAGCCGCGCATCGCCGAACGTGGTCACGTCGGGGAAGCCCATGTAGGCGAAGACGTGCGGCAGCATGTCGGAGAACGAGTTCTTCGTCTTTCCGGTGAAGTCGACCAGGCGCCCCATGCGGAACATCTTCTTCACCTCGGAGCCGCCCTGGAACATCACCAGGCTCTTCGAATAGTCGTGCGTATCGCCCTGGCCGAACTCGCTCCAGTGCACGATGAGCGTGTTGTCGTAGACAGAGCCGTTGGCCTCGGGAATCGCCTTCAACTCGGTGCCCAACTGCAGGCTCAGGTTGAACAGGTTCTTCTTGATGGCGCGGATCTTCTGGAAGCTCGCCGCGTCGCTGTTGTGCGAGATGGTGTGGTGGCCTTCGTTGATGCCGATGTCTGGGTACTTCCGGTCTGAGGTGTTTCCGCTCCAGTTGAAGTTGACCACGCGGGACAAGTCGCAGGCGAAGGCCATGGCGCTGATCTTGAAGAAGAGAAAACCGACCTCTTTGTATTTCGTCTCGTCGTAGGCGTCGAAGGTGGCGGGCAAGGTGAGGCCTTTGCACGCCGGGACGGACATCTGCAGGGTGGTGAGCGAGCTCTCGATTTCCCGCATCGATGTGGTGTGTTGCTCGAGGCGCAGCTTGTCGGCGGCCGAGACTTTGCCCTTCAGCGCGGCCAGGTCGGCCTTCACCAGGTCGAGGGCCGACTGTTTCATCTTGATGCGCCGGGCGAGCAACGCCTGCCCCGAGGTGTCGAGGTTGGTGAAGATGCGGGAGTACGCCGTGAATGGGTTGGTTTCGGGGTTGATGGGGCTCTGCGTGCCCACCGGACCCGCGTGCGACGACAGGTTCCAGATGTCGTTGTACTTGGCGCCCACGCGGTAGACGAGGTGGCGGTACGACACCGCCGCGTTCGCCTGCTTCACCCGCTCGCCCAGCACGTAGTCCGCGCTGGGGCCTTTGACGAACCCGATGGTGCTGTTGGTGCCGCCGATGGGGTACGAGCCCGTGCCCGAGGGCCAGGGGGCGAGCGCCGAGCCGCCCTGCTCGTGGTTGTCTGCCACTTCGCCCGACGGGAGCTTGTTGTACGAGTGGTTCAGCATGTCGAGGAAGAGCATGTCGGCCCGCACGGCTTCGAACGGCGACAGCTGCTCTCCCAGCACGAACCCGGTTTCGCTTCGCGTGGGGAAGCGGGTGGAGACCTGATCTCCGTTGGACGTGAAGCAGAAGATGACCCGGTGCACGGGCGTAGTGGCGGCGTGCGCACGCGCCCCCGCCAGGGACTCGAGAAACGGCAGGGCCAGGCCCAGCCCGGACGCGCCGTAGAGAATGTTTCGTCGGGAAATGGGAGCCATGGTGGGTGTGGTTCCTCGCTTAGGGCGTCACGACGGGGCGATTGAGGAAATCATCTGACACGGTCAGCGCGACCACGAGTTCTTTGAGGTCGAATCCCGTCGCCTTGAACTTCTCGAAGTTCTGGCTGCGCGAGCAGCGGTCCTGGAGTTCCTCGGCGCGGCCGTGCACGAAGCGGAACATCTGCAGCGCCACGCACTGCCGCACTTCGTCGCTCTGCGCCAGCTTCTGGGTGGCCTCCAGTGCGTTCGCCACGGGCCCGTTGATGTCGTGGGTGGCGGTGAACTCACCCGAGGTGGACAGCGGGCGGTTCGCTTCGTCGACCGTGCGGTCGCGACCCACGGCGTCGATGCCTTCGAACGCCGAGCCGATGGGGTCCATCATGGCGTGGCAGCCCGAGCACGCGGGGTCAGCGCGGTGCTGCGCCAACCGCTCCGCCTGCGTCACGCCCTGCGCCACCGCCCCCAGGTCGAGGTTCACGTTGTTGGGTGGCGCGGCAATGGTCTGGCAGAGCACGTCGGTGCGCATGTGCATGCCGCGGCGGACAATCGAGGTGCGGTCGCTCTTGTCGTGCACGGCGATGCTCCCGCCCAGGGTGAAGAGGCCCGCGCGCTTGGCGCTGGTGGGGTAGTTCACCCTGGTGAAGTTGGTGACCGACCCCGGCACCGGCAGCTTGTAGTGCCTCGCGAGCGCGTCGTTGACGAAGGTGAAGGGCGCCGAGAGCATGGTGGACAGCTTGGCGTCGCCCTGCCACAGCACCGCGTCGACGAAGGCCTTCGTTTCGTTGGTGAGGAGCGTGGGGAGGTTCGCATCGAGCCCCGGGTAGAGCACGGGGTCGCGCGTCATCTCGGGAATGCGGTCCCAGTCGAGCCACTGCGCAAAGAACCCATAGAGGCGCTTGGCCCGAGGGTCGGCGAGGAGCCGGCGCGCCTGCGCCTCCACTTCGGCGCGCGTGCCGAGCTTTCCGGTTTCGGCGGCGGTCAGCAGCGTCTCATCGGGCGCCGAGGCCCAGATGAAGTACGACAGCCGCGACGCCACTTCGAACCCGTTGAGCGCGCGCGAGCCGGTCACACCCGCGGGGTCGATCTCGAAGCGGTAGAGGAATGACGGCGCCTGCAACACCGTGAAGAGCGCCCACTGAATTCCGGTCTTGAAGTCGAGCTCCGCGCGACCCTTCGAGTACACCGCGACCACGGCGTCGATTTCGGCCTGGGTGGGCACGCGGCGGTAGGCCTTGCGCAGAAAGCCCTTCACGAACTGCGTGGCGCACGCGAGCTCGCCCGTCGTGGCCTGGTTGCAGGGCAGCAACTTGGTCAGGTCCGCGGTGGCCGCGACCGACAGCTGCTCCGCGGCGTCCATGTACTGCTGCGCGAGGAGCGGCTTCACGTCGTTCAGCCAGGCGCTGTTGTTGAACCCGAGCGAGGTCGGGTCTTCCACGAACGCGGCAGAGAGGCTGGCGACGAGGGTGGGCACGGTTCCGATGGGCAGAATGTCGGCGATGGAGTTCCGGTATTCGTCGACGGACAAGCGGCGAGTCGGCGCGGTGCCGGGGTTGGGCGACGTCTGGCACACCATTTCGGGCGGCGGCGGCGGCGCGTGGTTGTTGTCCGGCATCGGGTTGTCGATTTGGGTCGGCGGCACCGGCATCACGATGTCGATGTTCGGGTCCGGGTTGGGCGTGTAGGGGGTGCTGGGGTTGGTGCCAGGTCCGAGGCCGATGGTGCCTTCGCACGCACACAGCGTCAGCGCCATCAGGGCCATTCGGGGGTGTTGCATGACGGCGATCAATGCACCCGAGGTGCCACCCGGAACGCAGCACAAAAACAAGGGGTTCGAGACGGGCCCGGGGCAGATCTGTTGGGAGCTGTCGACACATTGCAGGCCCCCCGCCCGTCCATGTGCAACCCCCAGTGAACACGGAAGGTGTGGAACTCAACCACCCGAACCTCGATGATGGCGCTGATGCGCGAAGGCGATCTTGTCCTCCAGGGCCGGTTCCGCGTCCTCAGCCACATCGGCGGAGGCGGCATGGCCGAGGTGTACCTGGGCGAGCAGCTGTCGCTGGGGCGAAAAGTCGCCCTCAAGGTGATGAAGCGCGACGTGAGCAAGCACCCGTCGATGATGGAGCGCTTCCGCCGCGAGGCGCGGCTGCTCTCCAGCGTCGACCACCCCGCCGTGGTGCGCGTCATCGACTTTGAGTCGTCGGGCGACGGCAACGTGCTCGTCCTGGAGTGGGCCGACGGAGTGACCCTGGACGCGCTCCTGAAGACCGGGCCGCTGTCTCCCGAGCGCGCCATTCCGATTCTGGCGCAGCTGGCGGCCGGGCTTTCCGCGATTCACCAGAAGGGCATCATTCACCGCGACTTGAAGCCGCAGAACGTGGTCATCAGCACCACGCCCCGTGGCGAGCAGGCGCGGCTGCTGGACTTCGGCATCGCCCGCCTGTTCGACCTCCGCGAAGAACCGCGGCGTCCCTCGCTCGACGCGGTGCCCGTGCCGGCCACGGACCCGATGGTGAGCATGCCGGGCCAGGTGGTGGGCACGCCCGCCTTCGTGGCCCCGGAGCAGGCGACCGCGCAGCCGCTCGATTCCCGCACCGACGTGTACGCGTTCGGCGTGCTGGCCTACCGCGTGCTCTCAGGGGTGTTTCCCTTCGCGGGGCCGACGTCGCGCGATTTTCTCCTGCAGCACCTGTCGGTTCCGCCGCGGCCCTTGCTCGACGCTGCGCCGCACCTCGCCGGGCACCCCTGGTTGGTCTCGCTGGTGATGAGCTGCCTGTCGAAGAAGATGGAGGGCCGCCCTCGCGACGGAGCGGCGCTCTCCGAGGTGCTGGCCGCCCACCTCACCGGCGCCCTGCCCTTCGATTCGGGAGAAGCGTCGCAGTCGTCCATTTCCCGCGCGTCGAGCTCGCAGGCCGGCCTCGACCGCTACATCACCCGTGCGAAGCTGGCCGCGGTCACCGCGCGCACCCGGGCCGCGTCGGGGGGCAGCGCCACGGTCGCGCTCTTCCGAAAGTCGTTCGACGCCATTCGCCCCGAGTGGAAGCGCAGCGTGGCGGTGGTGCTGGTGCTCCTCGGCCTGTCTCCCACGGTGTTCGCCATGTTCCCCGAGCCGCCCATCGACAAGGCCACACGGCTGGCGCTCTCAGGGCAGAACGAGACGGCGCTGGCGCAGGTCGACGAGCTGCTGAAGAAGAACCCGTCGGACGCGCCGGTGCTGCTGTCGCTGCGCTTCGCGCTGCTGCACCGGTTGGAGCGCCACGCCGAAGAGCGCGAACTCCTCGGCGCGTCCCCCTACCAGATTCTGTACGGGGCGCACCCGCTCGCCATCGCCGCGTTGGCCGACGACTTCGGTCAGGCTGAGCACGACCGGGAATTGCTGCAGGCGCTCACGCTCGCCCCCAGGCCCCGCTTTGCGCCCGAGCTGACGCGGCTGGCGAACGGGCCGCACTCCGGCTCGCAGTGGGGCGCGCTGCGGTACCTCGACTTGTCCAACGAAGGCACGGGGGTCGACCGCGTCGCGCGCTACTGCGACGCGCTCAAGGCACCGGACTGCAGCATTCGCGGCAAGGCGGCGGTTCGGCTGGGAGAGCTGGCCGACGCACGCGCCCTGGAAGCGCTGCGCGAGCTGTCCGAGACCCCGAAGCTGGAGACGTCCGGCGAGCGGCTCAACTGCGGCCAGGACGAAGCGGCCGAGTCCGTGCGTCAGCTGAAGAAGGGCGCGCTGCCTACTGCGGCGCCAGGCGGGGGCGAATAAACGCCATCACCTCGTCGAAGGTGGCGCGCTCCAGACACGAGACCCACCCGTGGGCCTGGTAGGTTCCCGCCGGCTGGTTGGCGAGGCACCCGCCGTCCAGGAGCGGCGGAATCGGCGCAATCGCCAACGTGGCGTTCGCGCCAGCGTCTCGAAACGCCGCGTACAGGTTTCGCGCCTGCGAAGTCACCACCAGCGTGTCGTAGGTCTCCGGGGCGTGAACGATGAGCACGGGTGGAATGCCCGGCGCGCAGACGTGGGCCTGGGGAGACGCGTCGTTGCACCGGTTGCAGGACCGCCCCACGTCACAGCCGGCCAGAGGCGTGTTGCAGGGCGCGGCGTAGTTCGTCCCCACGCCGACCGTGGCGCCGGTGACATCCACCGCGTAGACGTCGCCGACCCCGGAGTACCCCACCGCGCCGTTCACCGCGCTGGAGGTCGCTCCGCATTCTGCCGGGTCGAGGTCGGCGCGATTTCCGGTCACCGCCAGCATCAGCGACAGGTGCCCACCGGCCGACTCTCCGTCCGAGACGATGCGGGTGGAATCGAGGCCGTAGGCGTCTGCGTGATCTCGGAGCCACTTCACGGCGCACTTCACGTCTTTCAGATTCTCGGGGTACCCGCCGCCTTCCTGCACCAGCCGGTACTCGATGTTGAACGCGGCGAATCCGCCGTCGATGACGTACTGCGGGTCATGAATCCACCCGGCGAAGCGTCGCCGGTTGCAGTCCTGCCAACCGCCGCCGTGAATGGTGAGCAGGATGCCGGGGCGTCCGGCGTCAGGCGCCCGGCGGGGAATGAGCAGGTCGCCCTGCAACACCCGGCCACCGCGCGTGCCGTACGTCTTGTTGAAGTACCAGACGAAGCTGCCGCCGTCGGCGACGATTTCTGCGGCACCGACCGGGCCCGGACTCATGGTGGGGCAGCCTCCCGAAGTGCCCGCGTCGGGTACCGTGCCCTGCCACGGCTGACACGAGAGCCCGCCGCCCGCTCCGCCGGCCCCCGCCCCCCCACCCGCACCTCCCGCGGCTCCGCCCCCGGCGCCGCCCCCCAAAGCGCCGCCTCCCCCCGTT
>CAZFXD010000015.1:0-35088 GCA_964522795.1 uncultured Myxococcaceae bacterium | reverse complement strand
ACCGCCGCCACCCGCACCGCCTGCAGCGCCGCCACCTGCCCCACCCGCGCCACCTGCAGCGCCACCGCCGGTGCCACCGCCGCTCCCGCCGGCGCCTCCGCCATGGCCCAACGCCACCATGTTGATAGCGACCGGAACCTCAACGCCCTGCTTCACCACGTCGCCCGAACGGCTGGCGGTGGCGATGGGCACGTTGGGCATGGTGCGCCCATAGGCCGTCGCCGAAATTGAGACCTGCTTCTTGTCCATCGAGTCGTTGAGCAGCACGCGCACCGTCTCGGGCGAGGCGAGGGCCGCGCCGTTCTTGTCCGTGCTGTTGAACTTGCGGGAGGTAAACGCCTCGGTGCCACCCACCACCGACCCCGAAAACTCGATGGCCTCCACCACGCCCACCGTGGATTTGTCCCACGTCACGGTGATGAGCAACGCCGTCCCGTTCGCGCGCGTCGGGTCGCCGCACTGCCACACCGACGCCGCGAAGACCAACAGCCCACACGCGACGAGAATTTTTCGCCCCATGCGACTCCTCAATTCCGGCCGTTGATGGTGCCCAGCGACGGCGTCACCGCCTTGGGCGACGCGAGCACGACAATCGCCACCGTCGCACCAGCCGCCACGGCCGCGCCACCGCCAATCGCGGTCCAGAACCACCACTTCTTGTACACGGGGTCCTCAGCCTCCGCCGAGACGGCGTGCACCGGCATGCTCCCCATCGAGTTCGAAGTGGCCACCGCCACGGGGGTGGTGCTGGCCGGCGCCGGAACGTCTTTGGGGGCGGCCGCCACCACCGGAGGTTTCGCCGGTTCTGGCTTCACTGGTTCAGGCTTCGGCGCTTCGAACGAGTTGAACTCGGGGGCCTTCTTGATTTCATCGACCGGCCTGGCCGCCGCCACCGGCGCGGCGTCGCGCTTCTTCTTCATCTCCTCGAGCAACTCTCTGGCGAGGTCCAGGTTGGCCGCCTTGGGGTCGGCCTTGTCGATGAACCGCTGAAAGAAGAACGCCGCTCGCTCGTAACCGCCCTTCTGCCGGTGGCACTGAGCGATGTTGAAGAGAATCGCCGCCAGGTTCTTCGCCTTGTAGGCCTCCGTGAAGAGGTCGAGCGCGCGGTCAAACTCGCCCACGTCGTAGGCGGTCTGCGCTTTCTGGAACAGGGCCTTGGCCCGGGCGGTCGCCTCCTCGTCTGCGCTGGGCGCGGCGAAGGCGGGCGCCGAAATCATCGCGAGCGCAAGCGCGCACGCCAGGGCGATGGGAGAGCTACGTTCAGTCGAACGGGTTGATGACGCCATCTTTGCTGATTGGCCCTTTCCCTTTTTTGGGCGCGGACGGCTTCCTGTCCGGTACCGGCGATGCCGGCCTCGGGCCCGGGGGAAAGTCTACCGACAACACAGCGTCATTCAAAACATCCACTTCACGTTTCTGCGGCGGCCGGCCCTCGAGTTGAAACAGCACGCTCAGCTTCTCGGTGGAGCGGGCGACAGTGGCACTGAATGGCGTCGTGCCCAGCAGCTCGCGGGTGTCCTCTCGAATGACGCGGGCCCCCTGCGGATTCGACTCCAACTTCACCGACACCGTGCGGGGGGCTTCGGGCTTCGGCGGAGCCACCGCAGCGGCCTCGACCGCCGGCCGCGGCTCGGCCACCGGGGGAGCTTTCTCGGCCACCGGCGCCACCTGCGGTGTGGGTTCCGGCGCTGAGCTGCTCATCGCGAAGTAGCCCCCCAGCGCCAGCACCAGCAGCACGACCGCGGCGACTGCCACTTTCGCCCCGCCGCCGCGCGCTGGGCGCACGACTTCATGCTCGCTTTCGGTGGGACGCTGGCCCTCGGACATGGGCGTCGGCGTCAAGCTGGGGTTGCTGGGCAACGCGGCCGCTGGCGCCAGCACGGTGCGCCCCGAGTACGCGAAGGCAGCCAGCGCCTGCGCCAGCGCCTCCGATGACTGGTAGCGGTCCTCGGGTTTCTTGGCGAGGCACTTCATCACCACGTCCACCAGCCCCTGGGGAATGGACTCTCCCGCCATGGTCCGGTCGGGCAGCGGTGGCGGCGGCAGGGTGGTGATTTGCACCACGCGCTCGCCGAACGAGCCACCGGCGAACGGCTTTCGCCCACCCAGCAACTCGTAGAGGACAAGGCCCACGGCGTACACGTCGACGCGCAGGTCGGTGGGCAGCCCCAGGGCCTGCTCGGGGGCCATGTACTCGGGCGTGCCGATAATCATGCCGGCCTGGGTGCCTGAGCTGGGCAGGTCCCCGAGCGGCTTGAGCAACTTCGCCACGCCGAAGTCGAGCACCTTCACGTAGTCGGGGTCGCCGGCGTGCTGGTGGAGAAAGATGTTGTCCGGCTTGATGTCGCGGTGAACGACGCCCACCTGGTGAGCCGCGTGAAGGGCCGACGCCATCTGCTCGCAGATTTTCGCCGCGCGCTGAACGCCGACCGGCCCCTTCTCCATCTCGACGGTGAGCGGGCGCCCGCGGAGCACCTCCATCACGCAGAAGACGCGCTGGGAGCCGTCTGACAGCGGCTGCTCCCCGAAGTCGTCGATGGTGACGATGTGCTCGTGGGAGATGGCGTTGACCGCCTTCGCCTCTTGCAGGAAGCGCTGCACCAGGTCGGCGTTGCGGGCGTGCTCCGCCTTCAACACCTTGATGGCGGCCTCGCGGCCGATGCGCGTGTGTTTGGCCAGGTACACCCGGCCCATCGCCCCTTCGCCGATGATGCGCTCGATGCGGTAGTTGCCCAGCACGGAGCCGGTGAGGTCCGGCTCAGCCAGAGGCAACGTCGGCGCGGTGTCGCCGTGGTTCGAGCGCGGCCCCGAGGGGATGCGTGTGCTGGACACGAACTTTCCCCGCAGTTGGGTCAGCGCGTACTCGAGGCCCGACGCTCCGGGCGCGGTCTTCAACACCTGCCGCAAGGCCGCTTCGAAGTCAGGCTTCTCGGGCTCGCCGCTGGCCAGCGTGAGCATGATGCCCGCCAGCGCGTTCACGTCGGTGGTGGCCGAAGCATTGGGAGGGCGGCGAAGCGACGAGAACCCGACGTCGATTTTCGGCCCTTCGTTCGTCCACAAGAGGCTCTGCATCGTCAGGCTGCCGTGCACCAGGCCCTTGGAGTGCAGCGCGGCCAGCCCCCCGGCCACGGCGATGCCGATTTCGACGATGCGCTCAATCGCCAGCGCGCGCGGGGCCATCGCCCCTTCGGCGAACTCCGAGAGGACGAACGCGCGGCCGTCGTGCATGCGCCCAGTGGAGTGAACGGCGAGCACGTTGGGGTGCCGCACCGCCGCGAACCCGCGCTCGTCTGCAATGAACTTCTCCACGCGCTCCGGCGGCAGGCTGACGTCGGGCCGCATGATTCGAACCAGCACGGGCGCCGGAAACCCGGCCACCTCGCACAGGAGCACCTGGGCGTAGTCCTCCGCCCCGAGGTCGCGAATCACCTTCAAGCTGGAGTCGGTGTTCTGGGCCATCGGCGGAGCGGGCAAAGGTTCAACAGGAACAACAGCGGGTTGTAGCGCGACGGCGTGCCCCATGAACGTACGAACACGCGTTCGGACGCCCGGTTGCAGCGGCGAGCCTACGCAAGCCGGGGGAGCGCGTCACCGAAACTGATCAACTCCTACCGGCGCCCCGACTCAGGGTCGGTCAACGCACCGGAGATGGCCTGCGCGGTGAACTGCACGAGCGGAATCACGCGCTGGTAGTTCATGCGCGTGGGGCCGATGACGCCCACGGTGCCCAGCACAGAGTTCGCCGACCCATAGGGGCTGACGATGACGCTGACGTCACCCTGCGCGGAAAACTCGCTCTCGGCGCCGATGAAAATCTGCATCTTCTGGCCCTGCTGTACCCGGTCGAGGAGCGCCAGGAGCCGGTGCTTGTCGTCGAGCTCCTTGAAGAGCGCTTTCATGCGGCGCACGTTCTCGGAAAACTCTCTCGCGTCGAGGAACGTCCCCGCCCCTTCAATCAACACCCGCTCCGAGCTGCCCAGTTCCGTGGCGGCGGCGCCCAGCCGGAGCGCCTTGGAGACCAGCACGTCGTAGGCCGAACGCTCCTGCTCCATCTCCTTCAGCACGCGGGACCGCGCGTCTTCCAGCGAGGCACCCGCCGAGAACAGCTCGTTCAGGTAGTTGCCGGCCTGCAGGAGTTCGTCCTGGGTGAGCGGAAAGTCGAGCGTGAGCAGCTTGTTCTCCACCTGCCCGGCCTGCCCGACCAGAATCGCCAGCACCCGGTCGCCACGCAGCCGAACGAACTCCACCCGCTCCAGCACCAGCGAGGCGGGGTTGGGCGTCAGCACCACCGCGGCGTGCTGCGTGAGCGAGTGCAGCAGGCGTGAGGCTTCGACCAGGCGCCCTTCAACCCCTGTGGGCGCCACCAGGCCGGACTGAATCAGCTCTTTCTCCCGCGCTTCGGGCTCGGTCAGGCTCAGCTGAGAGTCGACGAAGAAGCGGTAGCCCTGGTCGGTGGGAATTCGACCGGCCGAGGTGTGCGGCTTCTCCAGGTACCCGAGCTCTTCCAGCTCGGCCAGCACGCTGCGCATGGTGGCCGGCGAGACTTCAAAATTCCCGGTCGCGGTCAGCTGTGCGCTGCCCACCGGCTCTCCACGCGCGATGAACTCACGCACCACGGTGCGGAGAACTTCCTGCGCTCGGGCGTCGAGGTCTTCAGCCATCAGCCCCAGTCTAGCGGGAAACGGCGACGAGACGCGGGTTCCTCGCCCAGGGGCGGCCCGGGTGCGACGCCCTCACGGCCGACCGCGGGGCGGACTCACTGCCCCCAGCTGACCCCGTCGTAGAAGCGCTGCCAGATGGCGTTGTCCGTGCCGCGCCCGAAGGTGTCGATGCGATTGGGGCCCCACGACACAGCCGCCGTCTTCGAGGTGTACGAACCGCCCAGGCTTTCCCAGCGAGACCAGCCGTTGGCGTCGTACGCGCGGTGGTATTGGCCGTTGTTCGAGCCGCGCACGAAGATGTCCAGGCGGCCGGGTCCCCACGAAGCCGCGGCGGGCCCCGAGGTGCACGTCCCACCCAACGACTCCCACCCGGACCAGCGGCTGCTGGCGAAGAATCGATGCCACAAGGCGTTGTCGGTGCCGCGGACGAACAGGTCGATGCGTCCGGCCGACCAGGAGACCGCCGCCGGGCCCTCGACCATGCCTCCGCCGAGGGACTCCCACCCGCTCCAGCCGCCTTCGTAGAAGCGGTGGCGAACGGTGCCGTCAGTTCCCCGGGCGAAGACATCGAGTCGCCCCGCGCCCCACGACGAGACGCCCGGCGCGGAGGTGAGCGAGCCCCCCAGAAACTCCCATGCGGTCCACCGTGTGCCGTCCCAGATCCGATGCATCAACGTGTCGCTGGTGGAGCGGGCGAAGACGTCGATGCGGTTGGGGCCCCAGGACACCGCGGCAGGCTCCGAGGCCAGCGTGCCTCCGAGCGACTCCCAGGCCGACCAGCCGGCCCCGGCCCAGTAGCGGTGCCACAACGCGTTGTCGGTGCCACGAACGAACACGTCGAGGCGGTTGTTCCCCCATGAGCTGACCGCCGGCCCCGAGGTGGCGTGGCCGCCGAGGGAGATGAAGGCCGGGCGCGGCGCCGGCGCGCTCACCACCGGGAGCCCGGCGGGGGCGGCCATGAACTCCACCGCCACCCAGAGCTTCCCTCCGCGAACGTCGAACCCGATGCCGACGTAGTTGTACGCACCCAGAATGTTCTCGCGATGCCCGGCGCTCGCCATGAAGGCGGCGTGGAGCGAAGCGACCGACGGACCGTCGCCCACGTTTTCGCCCAGGCGCACCCACGAGCGGGTGACGGAGGCGTCCACCGGCGCTGCGAGGTCGGGTTGGTGATGGAGCAGGTTCTGATTCGCCATGGTGGTGGCCCATGAACGCGCCACGTTTCGCAGCCCCGGCTGCATCACCAGCGCGCCCAACCCGCGCGCGGCCCGCTCGGCGTTGTGAAGAGCGAGCAACTGCCACTCACTCGACTCGTCGATGATGGCGCCTTCCACATCACCGAGGTCGGGCGAGTGCTCGTCGAGCGTCGCAGGCCCGCACGCGGAGGCCAGCAGCGCCAACACCGCCACGGCCCGCCAGCCCCGCCAGCGCCGCGTCAGCACGTCATCGAAGCTTCCGTTCGTCATGGCGAGGCCCCCGGGAGGATTGAACCGCTCGTGCAGCGAGACACACCCCGCGCGTTCCCTGGGAGACAGAGACAGGCGTCAGGGCCATGGCGTGCGCGGCGCATTGAGGGTCCGTGGAAGGTGTGGATCACCCCTTCCCTTTCACCTCCCGTGCCTGACGCAACGGCGCGACCTTCGTCGAGAAAGGCGCTCTCCTGTCCTGAGAAAACCGTCGCAAAAAGACGTCAGGTGGCCATGGAGCGTCCCAACCCCCGGTGGGGTCGCCCCGCGCCGGAGGTCCCACCGCGCCGGGCGTGCGATTTCCCTGGTTCAAGAATCGAGCTGTCGGCCCATCAGCCGTAGTGTGGTGGGGCATGCCCGCCAAGCCCTGGTTCGTGTACGTGCTCCGCTGCGGCGACGGAAGTCTCTACACCGGCGCCACCAACGACGTGGCGGCGAGGCTCCTCGCGCATCGCGAGGGGCGGGGCGCGCGGTACACCCGAAACCGCGGCCCGCTCAAACTCGTGTACCGGGAACGCTGTGGCTCGCGGAGCGCGGCGCTCAAGCGCGAGTGGGCCATCAAACAGCTCACCCGTGAGGAGAAGCGGCGACTGATTGCTGCGAAACGAACGACGGAGCGCGCAGCCGCACGCGGCGGAACTACTTCGGCGAAGCGGCCGGTGCGGCGGGGTTCGCGGGCACCTGGGGCTTTCGCGTCATCACCCAGACCACGCCGAGAACGGTGAAGAGCAGCGCGCCAATGCCCGCGCCACCCAGCTGCCAGTCGAGCAGTCGCGCGGCCGCTTGCTTCACGCAGTCGGCGCAGTCACATAGGGCCTTCCCCCCGGCGGGCGTGTTGTCCCAGGCGAGGTACTTGGGGGCGATCCAGCTGGAGCCGAACACTCCGAGCAGCGCGCCGGCCACGGTGAAGTTGAAGATGCGGCGATAGCGTTCCATGTCGTGCACATAGCAAAGCCACGGTCGGTGTGCGTACAGTCCAGCGCATGGTGTGGCTCGGTGCCGTCTTGTGGTTGGTCGCCCTCTTCTGCTTCGGGCTCGTCCTGCGCCACGCCGCGCGGCGAAGCGTGGGCACGCTGGTGATGGTGCTCTTCATTCCCGTGTACAACCTGGTCTACGGGTTCGGTCAGTTCGAGCACCCGCGAAAGCCACTCGTGCTCTTCGGGTGGCTGTTCGGCTTTCTTGTCGGGGCGAGCTGCCTTTTGTTTGGGCTCAGCTCCGCATCCACCCTCCCCGGGTGATGATCACAACAGTGTGCGGGGTTCTCCCCCCAGGTGGTGCCTGATCCACCTTTTGTAAAGCGCTAACTCCGCGGGATTCCGTGGGTCGTTGCTCCCACGCGCTGCGCACGGCGCATGCAATCTCCCCCGTCGTGAAACACATCCTCGGACTCATCACCCTCCTCGGGGCGACGTCTGCCTTCGCTACGGGGGAACGCGTCAACCTCGTCGTCACCGGCGGGGCCGCCTCGCTCAAAGACGACTTCAAACAGGCGCTCTGCGTCTCGCTCGAGTGTGGAAGCGGTCGAAGCAATGTGACCATTCGCGCCACGGCGGTGAAGGGCGCGATGGAACTCTCAGTCGACAACGGACGACGCGTGGTGGTCGGGCACGTCCCGCTGAAGGCCGACGGGCGCGTCTCAGCCACCGACCTCGCCAAAGCCTCTGTCGCCGTCTTCGCGGCGATTGAGACGCCGAATGCGAAACCCGCGGCGGCGGCCCAGCCCGCGCCGCGCGTGGCGACTGCGAAGAAGGCGCACAAGCTGCCGAAGATTCGCCTCGCGGCCCGCGGCCGGTAGCGCCCTCGACCGACGGTGCGTGTTTCGTGCGGTCGCCTCTCGTCCTGCGCCAGCCGTCAGCACGCCCTGCCGTTCAGCTGACAAATCCAGCTGCGAACCGTCTTTCCCGAGACCACTTCGTCATACCGAAATGGGAAGAGCCAGACCGTGGTGTCGTGCGCCGAGTTGCTTGAAATGGCGTAGTACGACATCAGCGTGGCGTACGTATTTCCCGTCGCGGGGTTCGCCGAGATTTGCGCCTCCCACACCGTTGAAGCGCCGACCACCGGCGTGGCGATGGTGACGCAGTGCACCGAATCAGCGGAGCACACGGAATACCAACCCTCGTCGATCTGGCCCCCGTTCGCGGGCGCTGCGATGTCGCGGCCCAGAAGACCAAGCGTGAGCGACGTGTCCACTGCCAACGATCTCGTCGTCACCGCCGCGTTCGACCACGGTGAGGCGCCCTGAAAATACGTGACCACAGGTGCGGGGCCCGTGTTCAAGAAGATGGCGGGCACCTCTTGCGGGTGCGGGTCCTTGATGGGCACCGGCGAGAAGTTCACCACGTGGTAGTTCACCGACAGGTATGCGTCATTCTCGAGCGTGGCGACCTGTTGGAACTGCATCCCCACCATCGGGAGCGAACCTGTGTAGTTGATGGGGTCGTTCAACTGCGTGGTGATTGTTCCCGGACCGATATTCCACCCGTCGACGTCGTTCGAGGCACCCTCAGACTCGGCCCACGAGCAGTTCCTCTGCTGCGCTTGAATCGGGTTGTATGGCCACCCCAGAGGGTCCGCGTTGGGCAATGCCCCGGGGCAAGGCATTCCCTTCCCGGGCAGCGCCGTTCCACGCTGTTCCTGGTTCGCGCCGTACCCCCACACCGAAATCTGAACCGCGGCGCCGCCCTGCTCGTTGATCAGATTCCACGATCGGTCGTGGCCAAAGAGCTCGAAGATGGCCCCACCGTAGGAACGGTTGATGCCGGCGATCAGATTCTTGCTCAGCAGCCGAGTGGTGTTCTTGAACTTGTCGCGCCAGTAGTGCGGCACCGCGGTGCACCACCCGCGGGAGATGGCCGGGAGATTGTTGCACGCAGGAGCCACCGCGAGAGGTCCCCCGATGAGCGGGTTCATGCCGTCGGGGCGCCCCAGCGAATCGACGCCAATCGCGAACGCCTTCACCGTGTGCACCCCAGAGCCGAAGGACTCGTGTGGTTGGTGAAACGCGTGGTTGCCGACATCACCTCGCGGAAGCCCGGCGGTGAGAATGTCGACCAACTCGTCGTCAAAGTAGATGTGCACGTCGATGGGGCCGGCCCAGTCCGGGTCTCTGGCCCACCCCGCGGCGACGGCGTCATTGGCCAGGTCCAGGCTTCCCACCGGCGGCACTGAAGGCCCGGCATCGGGAATGCTGACCATCACCCCGGCGTCAGGCTCGACCACCCCCGCGTCGCCGGCTCCGGCGTCGGATGGGCCCGCATCAATCGCTCCCGCGTCAGGCGCTCCCGCATCGCTGAGGCCACCATCAGCACCGTCTCTGTCGATGTGGCCAGCGTCGGCGGTCGCCTGGTCGACCATCGCGCCCGCGTCCGGCCCGGGGGCCACGTCGCCGAGGATGACCGTGCACGAGTTCCCGCACGCCCCAACCAGCACGAGGGCCCAGCGGAGCGCGATCGCGTGAAGCGGCGGCGCACTCTCGACGGTCACCGTGTGCCTGTGCACGCCTGTGCGCGTCGCTCCGTGCGTCATCGGGTGACGGCGGTTCACAATCGTCATGGGGACCCTCCCACCCCGCTTGAGACGGCGCTGCCTCCATCACGTTGTCGCCGTTGAGGCGTCGGCGTTGTGTGATTGAAGGCAAGCGTTGTCGCAACTGTCGCCTGCACTCGACAGGCCTCGCGCCAGCGCGAGTCGACATCGGTTTCCGGCTCAACCACACCCCGGGGGTCAGCTGCTCAAGGTCGTATGGCTCCACAGCCCCGGAGTTCCCCGGCGATCGACGCGCCCCTCGCACCGGAGTTGTTCCCTTCGAACGGGTGCGGCTTGACGTGACGAAGGGGACCGCCGTTCTCGCCGGCGGTCCCCGCCCTGACCGAGACTCAGTTCGCCGCGCCCTCGACCGAGCCGCCCAGCGTCATCCCCACATCGGCGGCGAACGCCACGCCCGTGCAGCGCGCGTTGATGAACCCTTCCAGCACAGACAGTCGCTTGGGCAGGAAATCATTCGTGAGCGCAAAAGACATGCTGCCGTCTTCCCGGACATGAACGAACTTCGCCGAGGCGGGCCAGGTCAAACCACCGCCGAGCGGCGCGCCGTTGGAGAGCTCATGGCACCCCGCGCAGGTCTGCGTGGTGGCTCGGTCCAGGATGTTGTTGGGGGTGAGCGTCGACCCCAGCGCCGTGAGCTTCGCCTGGATGCTCTGCTTGAACGCCGGGGTGGCGAAGTTGCGGTACACGACGTCCGACGCGCCGAGGGAGATGCTCTCAAACTCGTTGAACTTGTTGTTGGTGGTCACGCTGATGCCCGTCACCGACTTCTGCGCCAGTCCCGCCACCCGGCTGAGGAACGCCGTCTGAAACTCCGCCGCGTTGGCGTGCGAGCCGTCGAACAACTCGTTGGCCGGGTTGTTGCGCACCGTGACGCGGTCCAACTGCAGGCTGCACTGCGTGCCGCACGTCCGTCGCGTCTTGAACTCGGACAGCACCCACTGAAGGTTGCTGATGAAGAAGTTGGTGCGAATCTGGCCCGCGTTGCGCGTGGTGCTGCCGGGCACCGCCAGGCCGTAGTTGGCAGCGTCGACGACCGGACCGACGCCAGAGATGGCCGTTCCCCCGTAATAGAACGCGTCCAACTTCGCGGCGCGGCTGTTCACGTCGGCGATGTTGGTCAGGTTCTGCCAGAAGCGGGCGATGGACAGACAGCCGTCGATGCCCGCCGCGGGGTTGGGGTTGGGCAGCGCGGCCTCGAAGATGATGAACGCGCGGCCTGAAATCACCGCCTGCTGCGGCATGGCGTACACGATGCGGTACTCACCGCACGTGGCGCCCGAGGCCGGCGCGAGGTCGAACCGGTTGAACAGCGCCACCGGGACGAACTTCACCGTGGCGCCCGCCGCGAAGGGATCAATCGTCGCCAGCTGCGCTTCGGCCGTGCGCGGGCACACCAGACCGTACTTCTGGGGGTCCACGCTGGCGCTGTGACAGCCGCCCGGAACATCGTCGAACGAGCGCATCCACTTCTGGAAGACGGCCTTGGGCGTTACCGACGCCGCCGCGCCCGAGGTGGCGATGACCTGCTGCATGGTCCGCGCGAACGAGAAGCGCGACAGAATGGTGGCGTCGGTCACGGCGAGCGAACGCGCGACCTGGGTGCCCGAGACCGGCGCGCAGGTCAGCCCCTGCTCGGTGCTCGCGGGGTCCTCGCCTGCATCGAGGGGTCCGCCACACCCCGCCATCGCTCCCGCGCACATCGCGCCCAACAACCACGTCGCAGAATTTCGAAGCATCGATTCGCCTCCGTCGAGTGAGTTCCGTCCAGGGGGATGAGCACGATCAATGCCAGCGGGCGTCGCGCTCACGAATTCCGGCGCCTGCAAGAACGCAATGACGCAACTCAAACGCGGCCCGACAGAAAACTGAGAGAGCGCGCGCTCGTTTCCCTGCGTTTGTTCGCAGTTGTGCGGGGTTGTCGCGTTGATCCAGGTCCTGGCCGCGATTCAACTGTTGGTTGTCAGTCGAATCGCTACACGCCGCGGGCGTTCGGCTCCCAGACGTACTTGTGCTGCTGCAGTTGAAACCGCACCGGCAGGCGGTCCGCGATGACCCATTCGGCGAGCTGTCGGGGCGAGAGCGCGTTGAACACCGTCGAGAACAGAAGACCGTAGGGCTTCTTCAACAACCCCCGCGACACGATGAGCGCCTTCGACCACTCGTAGTCTTCGCGAGACCCAATCACGAACTTGAGCTCGTCGCCCGCGCTCATGGAGTCGAGCACGCGGTAGTCGTTGCGGTCGCTCTCCTTCGACGAAGGCGTCTTCATGTCCACAATCTTGTGCACGCCCTTCGGCACCAACCGCACGTCAATCGCCCCTGAGGTCTCGAGCAAGACCGTCAACCCTGCGGCCAGTAACTGCTCCATCAGCGGGTAGGACCCGGGCTGCAGCAACGGCTCGCCTCCGGTCAACTCCACCAGCGGCGCCCCCAGCGACTTCACCTCGGCCACCACGTCTTCAATGCGTCGCTTCGTGCCGCCACGAAAGGCGAACTCACTGTCGCAGTAGGTGCAGCGCAGGTGACACCCGGTCAGCCGAACGAAGGCACACAGCAACCCCTGGTGCGACGATTCGCCCTGGAGCGAGAGATAGACCTCGCGCACCACCACCGTACGCGCGTCGGCGCGTCGATGGGGCTCGAGCTTCGGACGACCCTGCAGCATGCGCCGCTGCTACTCGATTTCGTCCTGCTCCAGAATCTGGAAGTCGACGCGGCGCGGTGAAATGCCCTCGTCGGCCGGCGCCGAAGAACCCCAGGCTTTGACGGTCAATCGACTCTTCTCAATGCCGTCCTTGAGGAGCGCCTTCATCACCGCCTCAGCGCGCTTCTTGGACAGGTCGAGGTTCGCCTTCTCGTCTTTCCCGTCGTCGGCGTACCCGGAAATCTGCAGCTTCTTGACCTGCGGGAACCGCTTGAGCAGCTTCACCAGCTTCTCGACGGACTTCTTCGAGTGCTCGTTGAGCGTCACCACCTTGGTATCGAAGCCGAAGATTTCTCGCACCTTCACGCGCGTCTTCACGGTCGCGGCCGAGTCAGCCGCCTTGGCGTCCGGCGCCGGGGTGGCCGCGGGCGCAGCGGCGGGCGCAGCGGCGGGTGCAGGCGGCGTGGCAGGCGGCGCCGTGAGCGGCTTGCTCGCCGTCTCGGCTGGTTTCTGAGGCGGCGTCTCCGCGGGCTTGCTCGCGGGGAAGAGCGCCGCAGGGGTCGCGGGCGCGGGGAATTCAGGCGGCAACGGCTTGGGTGCTTTGGCGGCCGCAGGCGGTGGAGGCGGAGGCAACACCACCGGCGGCGGTGTCGGCGCTTCCACGGGAGTCGTCGCGACGGGCGCCGGCGCAGGAGCGCCCTCCACCGGGTTGTCGCCACGGTAGATGTCGAATTCGTACCCCAGCACGCCGTACACCCCGAACGCCGGGTAGCCGGGAGGTGAGGCGTACCCTTCGGCCGCG
This sequence comes from uncultured Myxococcaceae bacterium, assembly GCA_964522795.1. Classification (GTDB taxonomy): domain Bacteria; phylum Myxococcota; class Myxococcia; order Myxococcales; family Myxococcaceae; genus CAZFXD01. Next base: position 21,966 of record CAZFXD010000015.1, on the reverse strand, counting down.
ACGCCCGCGAGCGCGCGACCGTGGAAGAGCTCGACGAACGCTCCGGCAAACCCACCGCCCCCGAACGTCAGCCCGTCCTTGGTCGGGTAGAGCAGCCCGCGAACCTGCACGAACGGACGAACCCATTCGCCGTTGTCCTGCAGGTGCCACGAGACGCCCAGGCGCGCGCCAATCTGCGAGCCGAACGACGCGGAGGCGTTGATGTCGAAGCGCGAGGTGAACCCGAAGGCGAGCCCGGCCTCAGCGCCGACCGCCGACGCCAGAAAATCACGGACCACCGCCGCGTGAATTCGCAGCGCCATGCCGCGGTGGCCCTCATCGACGACGGTTGCCGCGGGCGCCGGTTCCTCAGCCATCACCACCGGGGCGGCGCACAGTGAAACAGCGAGCAGGGGGGCCTGTATTTTCCGGTTCTTTCGGGAGCGCACGATTTGGATGAACGCGAACGCTAACACGCCGTACCACGCTGTCTCGTTTCCACCTGCGGCGCAGGACCACCCGATGAAGCGCCGCTGAGAAGCCGGCGTTCCGGCGTCGGCGGCGGCGACCGGGGTGCACGCCCCGTCCACGCACGCGTCGCCGGCGACGCAGTCGGCATCGCGGGTGCAAGTCTGCGGGCAGGCCGCGGTGTTCCCAGCGCACACCAACCCGTTGGTGCAGGCCGTCCCCGCCGTGGCCAGCGCGTCGGTCGGGCAATCAGCCGTTCCACCGCAGACTTCGGGCACGTCGCAGGCCCCCGCAGTGGCTCGACACACCGTGCCCAGCGGCAGGAACCCGTTGGTCGGACAGGTGGCCACCGTGCCGTTGCAGGTCTCAGCTTCATCGCACAATCCCGCGCTGGCGCGGCAGAGCGTGCCCGACGGCTTCAGCGCATCGGTCGGGCAGCTCGCGGCCGTCCCATCGCACGCTTCTTCGACATCGCACGGGCCCACGCTCGGGCGACAGACTGTGGTCGCCGCTTTGACAGCGTCGGCCGGGCAGGCCCCGGTGGTTCCGTCACACGACTCCGCCACGTCGCAGGCGCCCGCGGCGGCACGGCAGACGACGCCTGCCGCGGCCAGCACGTCAGACGGACACGTCGCGGCGTTGCCGGTACACACCTCCGCGGAGTCACAGGCCCCCGAAGACGCGCGGCACTCGACGCCGGCATCGACAAAGAGGTCGGCGCAGCCCGTGGCCACGCCGTTGCACGTGTCAGCCACGTCGCAAATTCCACTCGACGCTCGACAGACGGTGCCCGCGTCGACCACGGCGTCCGCGGGACAGTTGACGGACACGCCCGAGCACGACTCGGGCACGTCACACGCGCCCGCGGCGGGCCGGCAGGTGGCGCCGGCATCGACGAGGCTGTCCGCGGGGCACGAGGGGCTGGAGCCGGAACACGTCTCCGCCCGGTCGCACAGTCCGGTGGACGCGCGGCACACCGTCCCCAGACTCACGGTGGTGCAGGTGCCGTCGATGGACGCGCCTTTCGCAGCCGAGCACGCCTCACACCCGCGGTTGCAGGCGCTGTTGCAGCAAACGCCATCGGCGCAGAAGCCGCTCGAGCACTGACAGTCGTTGGCGCAGGTGGCGCCCAGCGCGAGCCCGCTCTGCGGGGTGAAGAGTTCGGAGCTGCTCAGCGCCCCGCCATCAAGGCCCTGCCCGTCCACCAGCAGCACGCCGCCGTCGAGCAGCGCGCTCGCCGCGGCCATTACACGCGGTGTCACGAGGCAGCCGGCGTAACTCACGGTCTGACCCACCCAGTTGAAGCGCTCTGCTTTCTGCGCGGCCGTTCCAAGACCACCCGCGAGAATCACGTCGCCGTTGGGGAGTCGGCTGGCCACGTGGCCCGTGCGCGGGTTGCGCAGGTTGATGGGGCTCGACCAGCTCTGTCCGCTCACCTGAAAGACTTCAGCCGTCGCCGCCGCGGCGCCGACGCCGCCGGCCACCAGCACATCGCCGTTGGGAAGCTTCGTCAGCGTGTGCCCCAAGCGACCCACCGACATGCTCGGCCCGGCCACCGCCGTGCCCGCGTCGAGGTCGACCAGGCGCGTGGTGGCGTACACCCCGCCATCCGCGGGGTTGACGCCGCCCACGATGAACAGACGCCCGTCATCCAGCAACACGGCGCCCGGCGCGGTGCGGTTCTCGCCCAGAGCGATGAGCACCCGGCCGCCATCTTCCGTCGGCGCGTCGGCCGTGCCCGCCGTGGCGCTGAGCCCGCCCACGGCCACGCCCACGTAGCCCGACGTCTTCACCAGCGAGAACGACTCGCGCGCCTGCAACAGGTCAGGCAACGCCACCCACGCCCCCGCGTCGGCGATGTACGCCTCGACGGACAGGAGCGTCGTGCCCGTGCTGTCGTGACCGCCGGCCACCACCACGGTGTCCACGTCGATCGCGACCGCGTTGGCCGAGAACCCGGAGCGCGCAGTCAACATGTTCCCGGTGGCCGACCAGGTGTCGGAGGCCGGGTTGTAGAGTTCGGTGGACGGCGTCACCCCGCCGTCGGCCAGCGCCCCGCCACACACCAACACCCGCCCGTCGGCCAGCGTGAAGGCCACGGCGCCGACCCGCGCCACCTGAGGTTGACCGCTCGTCGCCGTCCAGACGGGGTCGAAGAGCACCGGAGGAACGACCGGGCGAAGCGGCTGAAGCACGAGCGAAGTCCCGCGGGAGGAGAGCCGGACCGGAAGCCGGCCCTGGGCGTCGGTGGCGTGAGGCGCGGTGACGGTGAAGGCGATGAGCCCGGAGGAGGTCCGCACCTGGACGACGCCGTCGCGGGTTTCCAACTGAGCGCCCGACACCTCCCACCGAACTTCGACGGGCGCCTCGTCCTTGAAGAACACCCACTCTTCGAACCCGCCGGGAACCTCTTTGAAGAACGACGTGGCCCGCCCCCACGGCTGAATCGCCACGCCTCGCTCGAACGTCGGCTGGCCGCTCGGAGTTTCCTCCAGCCGAACTCCGACCGTGGCGTTGGGTGAACGGAGCAGCGTCGGAGCGCCGTGTACGGCCGGCATCTGGAGCCGACCTGAAGTCGGCGCGGGTTCGAGTACCTGCCGGCTTTCTGCCGGAAACGCTCGAGCCAGGTCTGACTCGGGTTTCGCACAACTTGCTGCCACCAACGCCGCGAGGAAGAGGGATTGGGTTTTCACGGCGCGAGTGTACGGCGGCGAATGAAGATCGGCCGGTTTTCGTTTGGTTCTTCATGACGCACTGCCGTCTTCGTCAGGCGACCATCGCGTCGACTGAGTTTGGAATTCCAGCAGGTTGACGTGGCGGCGGACCTGCAACTCCCCCCGAAAACCCACCCGTTCTGGAGCGCCGCTCATGACCTTTCGCGATTCGGTGTCAATTCTCGTGTCTTCGCTGCTTGCGCTCGCCTGCGACCACTCGAGCGGCGTGCCCTGTGGAGAACAGCACTGCGGCGCTCGTCAGCGCTGCGACAGCCCCACCCAGCTGTGCGTTCGCGACGAAGCCGCCTTCATCACCATCACCTCCCCGGCGCGTGACGAAGTCGTGGCGGGGAGCAGCGTGAGGCTTGCGGGAGAAGTGCATGACGACGCGACGGCTGTTTCGTTCGTGGAGTGGACCCTCGACAACGGCCTCACCTGGTCGCGCGCCAGCGTGGACGAAGCGGGCGAATTCTCGGTGGTCGTTCCCCTGGGCCGCGGCGATGGAGCTGAAACGTGGCTGACGGTTCGCGCCGCCGACGGCGCAGAGCAACAGTCGTCGGCCTCGGTTCGATTTGTCGCCGACAGCATCGCGCCCCGTTGCCAGATTCTGTCGCCCCAGGACGGCACGCGCCTCGACGTCGCGGGTCACCTGACCATCCGCGCCGTCGTCGACGACGGCTCAACGAACCTCACCGCGGCATTGTTTCTCGACGGCGCCGAGCTGGCGGTCCGCCTGGGAGACCTCGGCTCGGTGACGGCAGATTGGACCGCGCCGGTCGAGGACGGTGCACCGCATCAACTGAAATTGAAGGCCCGCGATTCGGCCGGCAACGCCTGCGAAGCCGACGCCACGTTCAGCGTGGACGCACTCGGGCCCCGATTGACCGTCTCAGCCCCCGACGCTGGAGCGGTATTTGGTCCCCACACGGAACCCCTGACGGTGCGTGGGGTGGTGAGCGATGGCGCAGGAGGGCCGCTGGCGGTGTCCGTTCAAGGCGAATGGGAGCCCACGGCGACCAACGCGACCGTGACGGGGAGCGAATGGGTGCGCACGATTCCTGTTCCGGGGGGAATCGATTTTCGCGAGCAACGCATCGTGGTGACGGCGACCGACGCCGCGGGAAACTCCACGCGCGCGGCGTTCTCGGTCGTTCTTGATTCAGTCCCACCCACCGTCACCCTGCTCACGCCTTCCGGGAAGTCGGTGTTCGCCGCGACCGACTTTTCGGCGACCGACACGCTGACCGTGTCGTGGAACGTCACGGACGGCTCCGGGCTGGTGCAAATCACCAGTGCGCCGACCCCGCCCGTGGGAGCGACCCCGCTGGCGGTGAAGTTCGTCACCTCTCCGACGGACAATGGGGTGACGTACGGCGTGGAGGTAACTGCCGCCGACGTGGCTGGCAACGTCACGCAGGCGCGCGCGGAGCTCCTGGTCGATCGCGTGGCCCCACGCGCCACCTGGTCGGTCGTCGATGGCTCGCGGAACGTGGCGGGCGACGTGAAGGTGAACTTCAGCGAGCCCGTCGATGCGCACGGGGCTCTCGTGGACGGGCTGGGCGCGCACGGGGCGGGCACGTACTCGTCGGACCGCACGGCGCTGGTGATTTCTGGCCTCGCGCCCGACACGGTGTCGTCGCTCGCGCTGGTGGGGCTGACCGACCGCGCCGGCAACCCGCTCGAAGGCTCGACGCACGTTCATTTTTCATCGGCCCCGGCGCGACCCCGGGACGGCGACGCGCTCGCCACCAATGTCCGTTGGTTTGAAGCCACCTCCGACGACGATGGAGCGCTGACCCTGTTCACCGCGGAGAGTGCGGGCGCCAACACCAACTACCGCTGGTCGAAGTGGAACACCGTCGATGGTGGTCTCGTCACGCTGTGGGAAGACCAGGGCAGCGCGTCGACATGGCAAGAAGCGCACCTTTCGGCGTGGCGCGAGGTACAGAACGATCTCTCGGCCAACCGTCGAGCGTCGCTGGCCCTGTTGAGCCGCGGACCCATCGACACCCACCTCACGCTGGTCCGACCTGAAGGTCTCCTGCCCGACGACACCGGGGCCTTCGCCGTGGTGCTCCCTCGAGCGCTGGACGGAGAACCGGCCGGCGCGGCTCCCGTCGGGCTGGCCTCGCTCAACTACGTGCGCACCGGGGCACCCTCGTTTCCGCTCAACATTCGACCCTCCCTCGTCGAGGCTCGCACGGACCGATGGCATGCGATTGAGGTCGGCAACGGGGCGACGAGGCGCCAGTCTTTCAGCTGCGGAAATGCGCTCCTCTTGACCCCCAATGGCTGTGGCCCTGGCGTCGTCGTGACCCAGAGCGGGCTGGTGACCGCGCCCTCCTACGCCGCGGCCGCCACGGATTCGTGTCTGACCGAGGTGTTCGACAAGACCGACGGCGCCCGCCACCTGGTGACGACGCAGGTGCGGTGCAAAGACTTCCAGTGCACACCGCCCTCTGACATCGCTGAGCCCATCGCCGAAGGGCTTCAGGTGGCGCGAGATTCCTCGAAGAAGGACGCGGTGCTGGGCGCGCGGTATCGCGGAGCGACGATTGAACTGCGCACGCGGACCTTGAGCCCCGCCTGTCTCGGGGCCTGGACCACGCTCGGGAGTGTGAACCCGGGCCCTGCGCCCGGCCCGTTTCGCCCCGTGGTGGTGGGAAACGTCCCCGCGCTTCTCTACGTCGACTCCACCGCCACCTTGCGGGTGTTCGTCCCATGATGTCCTCCCTCGCGTTCGGAGCGCTCCTCGTCACCTTGAACCAGGCCCCGGTGGCCCCGGCGCCGGTCAGCAACGAGCAAGAGCTCGTCGCGGTGGCCCGGCTCACCCCCAGCGCTCGTGGCCTGCTGTCCGTCGGCGGCATCGTCGCGTTGGCCGGAACAACCACCTGCGTCGCGACGGCCATCTTTCTGGGAATTCGCGCCGCGAACTCGGACGCACAGGCCGGCGCCTTCTACGCCGGGGCGAACGTGCCAACCGCAGCCCAGGCGCCGACCGTCGTGTTCTGGCAGGCCCGAGCCGCCAACGCAGGAAATGCGGCGGTTCCGCTCGTGGTCGCTGCCATCGCCAGCTCAATTCTCGGCGCCGCGCTGCTCCTCATCGACGGCCAGTCCGCGCTCCACGTCAGCGCGGCGTCGTTGACGTCGGCGACGCAGGCCGGTTCGACGCCGAACCCGTCAGCGCTGGTGTCGTTCTAGCCCGGTTCGAGTCCCGCCCCGTGGGGCGCTCCTGTGCTTGAACGGAGAAACCCGTTCCGGTACGCGTGCCGCCATGGCCGAGAACTTCATCTTCACCATGCAGGACCTCCGCAAAGTGCGCGGCGGAAAAGAAATTCTGAAGGGCATCTATTTGTCCTTCTTTCCTGGCGCAAAAATCGGGGTCATCGGCGCCAACGGAGCCGGCAAGTCCACCCTGCTCCGCATCATGGCCGGCCAGGACACGGAGTTCTTCGGGACGGCGCGCCCGGACCCGAAGGCGAAGATTGGCTACCTCCCGCAGGAGCCACAGCTCGACCCGTCCCTCGACGTGAAGGGAAACGTCGAGTTGGGCGTGAAGGAAACGCGGGCCTTGCTGGAGCGGTTCAACGCCGTGTCGGCGAAGTTTGCTGAACCGATGAGCGACGCCGAAATGGAGAAGCTGCTTGCCGAGCAGGCGCGGCTTCAAGACGCCATCGATGCCTCCAACGCCTGGGAGCTGGACCGGACCCTGGAGATCGCGATGGATGCCCTGCGCTGCCCGCCGGGCGATGCCGACGTGACGAAATTGTCGGGCGGTGAGAAGCGACGCGTCGCGCTCTGTCAGATTCTCCTCTCCAAGCCGGACATGCTGCTGCTCGACGAACCCACCAACCACCTCGACGCCGAGTCGGTCGCCTGGCTGGAAACCCACCTCAAGGAGTTTCCCGGCACCATCGTGGCGATTACGCACGACCGCTACTTCCTCGACAACGTCGCCGGGTGGATTCTCGAGCTTGATCGCGGAGAAGGGATTCCCTGGAAAGGCAACTACTCGAGCTGGCTTGATCAGAAGCAGAAGAAGCTGGCCATCGAAGAGAAGCAGGAGACTGCACGACAGAAGGCGCTCGCTCGAGAGCTGGAGTGGATTCACTCCTCACAGAAGGCCCGGCAAGCCAAGGGCAAGGCGCGTCTGGCCCGCTACGACGAGTTGGTGGAGGCCGGCAACGCCAAGCGCGACGTCACCGGAGAAATCTTCATTCCTCCCGGATCGCACCTCACCGGACAGGTGGTGGAGACCAGGCACCTGCGCAAGGTCTACGGAGACCGCGTTCTCATCGACGACCTCAGCTTCAAGCTGCCGCGAGGCGGAATCGTCGGCGTCATCGGCCCCAACGGCGCGGGGAAGACCACGTTGTTCCGCATGCTCATCGGCCAGGAGAAGCCCACCTCAGGGGAGCTCGTGGTCGGCGAGAACGTGAAGATCGCCTACGTCGACCAGTCTCGAGACGCCCTGGTGGGCGACAAGACCGTCTGGGAGGAGGTTTCGGACGGACTCGACCAACTCGACCTCGGAGGAAAGAAGGTGGCCTCACGCGCGTACCTCTCGTGGTTCGCGTTCAAGGGCACCGACCAGCAGAAGCGCATCAAGGACCTCTCTGGCGGCGAACGAAATCGGGCGCACCTGGCCAAGCTGCTCAAAGAAGGTGGCAACCTGATTCTCCTCGACGAACCGACCAATGATCTCGACGTCGAGACGCTGCGATCGCTGGAAGAAGCGTTGGAAAACTTCGCCGGCTGCGCGGTGGTGGTGAGCCACGATCGCTACTTCCTGGACCGAATCGCCACGCACATTCTGGCGTTCGAGGGCGACTCGAAGGTCGTGTGGTTCGAGGGCAACTTCCAGGACTACGAAGAGGACAAGAAGAAACGGCTGGGGCCTGACGCGTTGACCCCGAAGCGAATCAAGTACCGTCCACTTGTTCGGAGCTGAGAGGCGCCTGTGAACGTCGTTTCCATCGGAGGCGGCCCGGCCGGTCTCTACTTCTCGATTCTCCTCAAGAAGGCGATGCCCACCGCAAACATTCGGGTGGTGGAGAAGAACCGCGCCGACGACACGTTTGGGTGGGGGGTCGTCTTTTCGAAGGAGACCCTGGGAAACTTCGCCGCGGCGGACCCGGAGACCTACGCAGAAATCGAGCGCGCTTTTGCCTACTGGGACGACATCGAGACGTACTTCGACGGCACCTGCACCACGTCCACGGGCCACGGGTTCTGCGGCCTGTCCCGCAAGAAGCTGCTGCAGATTCTTCAGGCCCGCGCCGCCGGCCTCGGCGTTTCGCTCGAGTTTGAGCGCGAGATTCCCGCCACGCAGCTTCCCGCCGCGGACCTGATTCTCGCCGCCGACGGGGTGCACAGCCCGATTCGTGAGCGCTTCGCGTCGGTGTTCGCTCCGTCAATTGATCAGCGGCGCTGCAAGTTCATCTGGCTGGGGACGAGCAAGCGACTTCGCGCGTTCACCTTCGTCTTCAAGAACACCCCGCACGGGCTGTTCCAGGTTCACGCCTACCCCTTCGACGCCAACACCTCGACGTGGATTGTGGAGTGCCGCGAGGAGGTCTGGCGAGCCGCCGGGCTGGACAAGACGTCTGAAGCCGAGAGCGTGGCCTTTCTTCAGCAACTCTTCGCGAGTGAACTTGAGGGACACCCGTTGCTCGCCAACAAGTCCATCTGGCGAACGTTCCCCACCATTCGTTGTCAGACCTGGCACCACGAGAACATCGCGCTGATGGGCGACGCCGTGCACACCGCCCACTTCTCCATCGGCAGCGGAACAAAGCTCGCCATGGAAGACGCCATTTCGCTCGCCCGCCAGGTCGCCGCCCGGGGGCCAACGAACATTCGGGGGGCGCTCGAAGCCTACGAAGCCGAGCGGAAACCCGAAGTGGCCAAGCTCCAGAAGGCCGCGCAGACCAGCCTGGAGTGGTTTGAGAACTCCGCCCGCTACCTGAAGCAGGCCCCCTGGCAGTTCACCTACAACCTGCTGACCCGCAGCCAGCGCATCACCCACGAAAACCTCCGGGTGCGCGACCCCGCGTTCGTGGCTCGAGTGGAAGAGTCGTTCGCCACCACCCACGGCACGCTCCGCCGCAGCGACGCCTCAGCCGCGCCCCCCATGTTCACGCCGTACAAGCTGCGCGACCTCGAGCTGCCCAACCGCATCGTGGTCTCGCCGATGTGCCAGTACTCCGCCGTCAACGGCGACCCCAATGATTGGCACTTCGTGCACCTGGCGAGCCGCGCCCTGGGCGGCGCGGGCCTCGTCTGGTGCGAGGCGACGGGCGTGTCTCCAGAAGGCCGCATCACGCCCGGGTGCACCGGATTGTGGAACGACGCCCAATTGCGCCTGTGGAAGCGCATCGTCGACTTCATTCATCAGAACACGCCGTCGAAGATTGGAATTCAATTGGCGCACGCCGGCCGAAAGGCGTCCTGTGCTCGCCCGTGGGACGGGGGCGGCTCACTCTCGGCCGCCGACGGGGCGTGGCAGACGCTCGGGCCCTCGGCGCTCCCCTTCGTTCCCGGGTCGCACACGCCCCGCGCCATGGGGGCCCTGGAGATGAAGGCGGTCACCGACCAGTTCGTGGACGCGGCCGTCCGCGCGAACGCCGCGGGGTTCGACGCGGTCGAACTCCACGCCGCGCACGGCTACCTGCTGTCGAGCTTCTTGAGCCCGCTGTCGAACCAACGCACCGACGAGTTCGGCGGCTCGCTGGAGAACCGCCTGCGCTTTCCCCTGCGCGTGTTCGACGCCATTCGGGCGGCCTGGCCGAAGGGGAAGCCGGTGTCGGTGCGCATTTCAGCCACCGACTGGCTGGGGCCCCGCGGGCTCACGGGCGAAGACGCGGTGCAGATTTCGCGGGCCTTTCGCGAGCACGGCGCCGACATCATCGACGTTTCTGCGGGCGGCAACGTGCCGGAGTCGAAACCCGAATACGGCCGCATGTTCCAGGTGAAGTTCGCCGACGCGATTCGCCACGAAGCCGCCGCGCCGGTGATTGCCGTCGGCAACATTCAGAGCGCGGACCACGCCAACATGTTGCTCGCCTCGGGCCGCGCTGACCTGGTGGCCCTCGCCCGCGGCCACCTCTCCGACCCGTATTTCACGCACCGCGCCGCACAAGAGGCGTTCGTCGACACGCTCGAGTGGCCCAGGCCCTACCTGTTGGTGAAACCGGGCAAGCCGCCCGCGCGGGCGACGACGCCTTCACTCTGAGGTCGGCTGGCCGGCGAGCCCGTTGACCTGTTTCTCCATGTCGTCGATGCGCTTCTGGTCTTCCTTCTCCATGCGCTTGGCGGCGCCTCGCACGTTGTCCAGTCGCTGCTTCGGGGTGCCCAGCGCGCCGCTGTCTCCCATCACGCTGCCTGTCATTGCGAACTTCGCCATCGCGGCGATGGCGCCGAGCGCGAGGAGTGCGGTGAGGAGTCGTCCCATGGACGCAGCATCTCACAAATGGCGAGCCTCGCGCGCGTGCTAGACCCTCACCTCATGAACTCGCGCACAGTCACCCTCATTCCCGGAGACGGCATTGGGCCCGAAGTCATGGGCGCCACGCAGCAGATTCTCGAGGCCGCGAAAGTGCCGCTCACGTTCGAACACCAGGATGCCGGGCTCGAGGTCTTGAATCGCCACGGCACCAACCTGCCGGAACAGACCGTGGAGTCGGTGCTTCGCAATGGCGTGGGGCTGAAGGGCCCGACGGCCACGCCCATCGGCGCGGGCGCTCAGTCCGCCAACGTAGGGCTGCGCAAGCGGCTCCAACTCTACGCCTCGATCCGCCCGGTCAAATCGGTCCCCGGCATCGTCACCCGCTACGAAAATGTCGACGTGGTGGTGGTGCGAGAGAACACCGAAGACCTCTACGCCGGGTTGGAGCACGTGGTGGTTCCCGGTGTGGTGGAGAGCCTGAAAATCATCACCGAGGCCGCGTCGACGCGCATCTGTCGTCACGCCTTCGAGTACGCGCGGGCCAACAAGCGAAAGCGCGTGAGCGTGGTGCACAAGGCCAACATCATGAAGCTGTCCGACGGCCTGTTTCTCGACTGCTTTCGCAAGGTCTCCCGCGAGTTCGCCGACATCGAGGCCGAGGACGTCATCGTCGACAACGCCTGCATGCAGTTGGTGAAGAACCCGGCGCGCTTCGACGTGCTGGTGATGGAGAACCTCTACGGCGACATCATGTCGGACCTCTGCGCCGGCCTGGTGGGCGGCCTGGGGCTCGTTCCCGGCGCGAACATCGGCGTAGGGTGCGCGGTCTTCGAAGCCGTCCACGGCACCGCGCCAGACATCGCGGGAAAGGGCCTCGCCAACCCCACCGCCTTGTTGATGTCGGCGGTGATGATGCTCGACTGGCTGAAGCTCGAATCCCATGCCCGGCGCATCGAGCGCGCGGTGTTGCAGGTTCACGCCACCGGGAGCGCCCGCACCCGCGACCTGGGCGGCACGGCCACCACCCGCGACTTCACCGCCGCGGTCATTCAAGCGCTGGGCTAAAGCGTCAAAGCCGGGTCGAAAAATCGCCTCGGCCGGCCTCGGCGCTAGGCTTTTGCCCTGATGCCGAGTTCCCTCTTCGACCAGGTGCAAGGCTGCCGGGCGGCCATCGAGGCCAAAGCGCCCGGTCGAACCCCCACGGTGGGCGTCATTCTGGGAAGCGGCCTCGGCGATTTCGCCGACACACTGGCAGAGCGCGTCGTCATTCCCTACGCCGAGCTCCCCCACTTTCCCCATTCGTCCGTGCCCGGTCACGCCGGTCGGTTGGTGCTGGGAAGACTCCAGGGCGCCTCTTTGGTGGTGATGCAAGGCCGGGTGCACGCCTACGAGGGGTACAGTGGGACGCAGGTCTCATTTCCCACGCGAGTGCTGTGTTCGCTGGGCATCAAGTCGCTGGTGGTGACGAACGCCGCCGGGGGCATCAACACCCACTTTCAGGTCGGCGACCTGATGGCCATTACCGACCACATCAACCTCGCGGGCTGGAACGCCCTCACCGGGCCCAACGATGACCGGCTGGGTCCACGCTTCCCCGACATGAGCCACGCGTATGCCCCGGCCCTGCGCGAGAAGCTGGAGGCGGCGGCGAAGGCCGAGAAGGTCGCGCTGCGCGCTGGCGTCTACGCCATGATGTCGGGCCCGTCGTACGAGACCCCGGCGGAGATTCGTATGCTGCGCACGCTCGGGGCCGACGCGGTCGGCATGTCCACCGTGCCTGAGGTGGTGGCCGCGGCGCACATGGGGGTTCCGGTCGCGGGCGTCAGCTGCATCACCAACCTGGCGGCGGGCATCGGCACCACGCCGTTGTCTCACGCCGAAGTGGGCGAGGTCGCCAACCGGGTGCGCGATCGCTTCGCCGCGCTGTTGACGCGGTTTCTCCCCAGCATCGCCTAAGCCGCTACTGACAGAGCGCCGCGCTCTCGGAGAGCGCATTGGCGCAGGCCGTCGTCTTGGTCGCGCACACGCCAGACGCGCAGGCCCGCGCGTCGTAGCTCTTGCCGCCGCTGGCGCAGGCGCAGCAGAACTTTTCGCAGTCGCTCGCGCCGGTGCAACTGGCGCCCGCGGACTTGCCCGTGGAAACGCTGCTGGAGCACATGTTGTTCGACTGGGAGTACAGCGTCTCGTCCGCGCCTCCGGTGCCACCGCACCCGACCACCCACAGCGCCAACAACATCGACATTCGCATCAGCGTCTTCATGGCGTTTTCTCCGTTTGGGACTCAGGGGGATTCCACACGAGGCGCGACAACTCAACGAGGGCATCAGCCAACCGCGGGCCGGGCTGGAGGAGCGCGGTGGAGCCTGGGGTCTTCCACGTCGCTTTTCGCAGCGCCGCGCGAACCCTGGGGTGCTCTCGCTCGCCCGACATCGACGCGTCGATGACGATGTCGGCCCCAAGCGTCATCGCTGCTTCGAGTGGCACCACCGGGTACGGGAGCCGTGAGGCCGGCGCGGCGTTGCGGGCGCCCACGTCCTTGAGCAGTTCATCGGCGAAGGTCCCCGGCCCCGCCACCACCAGCGGCGAGAGCCCGAAGAGCACCAGCACCTTCGGAGGCGGCGATTGTTGCTGGGCGCTTTGCGCTCGAATCCGCGCGCGTGTCTGGTCGAGGTGCGTCAGCAGCCTGGTGACCGCTTCGGACGCCTCCAGGAGCCGGCCCAGCGACTCGAGACAGGCGCGCACATCGGCCGTGGTGGTGAGTCGGCACACGTGCACGGGGACTCCCAGGCGGCCGAGCGTTTCAATCGACTGGCGATTTCCCGGCGCGGTGATGGCCAGCACCAGGTCGGGCCGAAGCCCCACTACGGTCTCCAGCGCCACGTCGGAGATTCCGCCCGCGCGAGGCAACGACGCGAGGGCGGGGTCATCGTCAAAGCGAGAGACGCCCACCAGCAGCGAGCCTCGCTCCAGGGCCAGCACGCTCTGCGTCAACGACGGCGCGAGTGACACCACCCGCTGAATTCTGCCCTTTGGCAAAGGCCCCACGGAGGAGACGGGCGGCGGCGTGGCGGCCGCACCCAGCACCAGCGCGGCGACCACCCACATCATGGAACGGTGATGACGTCCGAGACGACGGCCGCGCTGGAGACGCTCGCCAGGGGGCACGCTTGAATCGCCGCGCCCGCGTCACCGCGATACCCACGGCGCTCGGCAAAACCGGCGTCGCTGACGTCGAGCACGAACAACCGGCCGGCCGTCTTCTCGCCCAGGTAGAGCCGCCCGTTCGCGTAGGCGAAGCGGCCCGGCGTCACCGGCGTGCACGAAGCGCCGGCGTCTGCACAATCTGAACTCCAGAAGGCCTGCACCGCGTCGTTCTCGTCCAACATCACGAGGCCCGCCTGCGTCGTCGTCAGGGTGGCGACGTCAGGCGGGCGGCGGGTCAACCCGGCGCAGCTGACAAACAACTTCCGCCCGTCAGACACCATCGTCTGTGGATTGAGGCAGCGGTCCGCGCCGAGGTTGATGACGGACACCGCTCGCGTCGACGGGTTGATTTTCGCGAGGAGCCCCGGACCTTCCGGCGTAGCCGTGGTGGGGTTCAGGTTGTCGAGCGCCACGTACACCGAGCCGCCGTGAGCCACCGAGAACCAGGGCCGGGCCACGGGAGCTCCGCCGTCGAACGCCATCAGGTTGACCGAGGCGAGCGACACCGTGCCGATCGACACCGGCGCCAGGGGATTGGAGACGTCCACGATGGCGACCTGCTGCCCCGCCCCGGCCGTGCTGCCGAGGCCGCCGAAGAGCGGAATCCACAGCGTGGACCCCACCATGGCGATGGATTCGGGCGAGGTGTTGGGCCCGAACGCGAGCTCGGCCACCGTCACCAGCGTCACGCCGCCGTCACCCGGAGAGGCCACCGCGCCAGAATCGGCCGGGGGCAGCACCCCGCTGGCCTGTCGCTGCAACACCTGCAGCGTCGCGCTCTCGGCGTTCACGACGTAGACGAAGCTGCCGCTCACCACGAGGTGATTGGGAACGCTGCCCACCCGGCTGCGCGCTGCGAAGGGGGCAAACGCGTGGCCGCCCACCGACGCCAGTCGCGCCTGGTAGAGCGTGCGGTCAATCGCGTCCAGCGAGAGCAGGGCGTCGTCCAGAGTGGCGAGCTTCTCCGGCTTGGTTCCCAGCGCTTCCAGGGGGCCCGTGAAGTCCGTTGACGCCTGAAGCCCCAACACCTGACCGGACTCAGAGCAGGCGAGGACGAGGTCAAACGAACATCGACCCGAGCGACAGCTCTGCGCCCCTTCGCACACGACGCCGCACGCGCCGCAGTTCTGCCGGTCACTCCGGAAGTCGACACACGCGCTCCCGCACTTGATGAACGCTCCGGCCTGACAGTCGTCGACGCAGCTGCCGGACTGGCAGAGTTTTCCCGCGCCGCACACCGTGCCGCAGGCGCCGCAGTTGTTGGGGTCGCTCGCCGTCACCACGCAGCTCCCCCCGCACGAGGTGGTGCCGGCCTGACAAACGCACGCGCTGTCCTGGCACGTCTGGAGCGCTGAACAGGCCACCCCGCACGCGCCGCACGCCCGCTCGTCGCTCTTCAGGTCCGCGCAGCCCACGCCACACTTGGTGGTGCCGGCGCGGCAGACGAGGCCCGTCTCAGGACAGGCCGTCAGGACAGCGAGCGCCAGGGCGCCAAAGCAGAGAGTTCTCACGATGAGGGCGCCTCGTACGACGAACCAGGCTCCGCGTCACCAAGAGAGACGGCCAGCCGGACGAAGACGGCCCGCGAGGGCAAGGGGTACCCGTCGAAGTCCTGCGCGCGAACGTCGAGCAGGTTCTGCCCCAGCACCGACACCCGCAGCCAACCGCTCGGCAGCGGCGTCAACGTCGCGCCGGCGCTGAGCATGGCTCGGCCCGGGAGCGCCAGCGTCGCTGTGCGGTTGATGAACTGCTCGCTCTGAAGTTCCAGCTCAGCGAAGACGCCCAGCCACGTCGGCCCGCCTTCGGCTCGCACCCGGGCCACATGCATCGGTTGGTAGGGCAGCGGCTTTCCGAAATACCGCTCGTCGTCGCGAAGGTTGGCCGACAGCGCCAGCGTGTAATTCGCCGACAGTCGCGCGAAGGCCCACGGCGAGAGCGCCAGCTCGGCCTCCAGCCCGGCGACGCGCGCAGCGGCGAAGTTGTAGGGGCGCGCAAACAACGGCGGGTAGTACTCGTAACGAATCAAGTCTTCGTAGAGCACCGCGTACCCGCCCAGGCGCGCCGAAACCTGCGGCGAGCTGAACTCCGCCGACGCCGACGCCGACAGCGCCCGTTCGGGGCGCAGCGACGCGTTGGGCTCGACCGTGCCCTGGCGTACGTAGAGTTCGTAGAAGGACGGCGGGCGGTGGGCCTGACCAGCGTCGAAGCGAAGCCCCACCCCGTGTCCCAGGCGCAGCGACGCGCCCAGCAACGGAGAGAAGGTGGTGAAGCCGCCCGTCTGGTCTACCCGGGCCGAGGCGAGCAACAGCAGCCGGTCATCGAGCAGGCTCACTTCGTCGGCCAGGTAGAGCCCGAGGTTGAGCCTTCCCTGCATCGCCGCCGAGGTGTTGAGCCAGTCGTGCCCCACATCGATGCGCGCGGTGAGCCCGTTGACGCCCTTGATTCCCTGCACTTCGACCGCGCCCACCAACCCGAACGTGGTCTCCTCATCCCTGCTTCGGGCCACGGGGCCAGGGCTCGTCCGTTGAAACCCGGTACGAAGGGCGACGTGCGTCGCCAGCGCTCCACCGAAAAAACGAGCCTCGTTGAGCCCCGCCACCAGCTGCAGGTGACGGCCTTCCTCTCGGGCGTCGGGCGTGGGGTTCTGAATGGGCCCTGCCAACCCGCGGCGATACAGGTCGCCCCGGGCGCGAACAAACACCCGGCCTTCCTCGCCCGCCGGCCGCGCGTACGAGGCGAGCAGGTTGGCGCAGAAGGCGTCGTTGTTTTCTCTCACCGACTCGACGGGCGTGTTCCCCGCGAACTCCGGCAGCGCGTCAGATGAGTAGCGCAGGCGCCCGTCGGTGCCAGCGGCCTGCAGCGCGACCAGGGCATCGCCGCCCAGCGCGGGCCCGCTGGCCTCGGCCAACAGGTGCCCGCTGGAGAAGCTCCCGTACCCGCCTTCGAGGCGTGCGTGGCTGGTGGGCGCCGCCCGCCGCGTGACGAGGTTGATAGCGCCGCCCAGCGCCCCGGGGCCGAAGCGGTTGACTGCGCCGCGAGAGACGTCCACCCGCTCCAGGAATGACGCCGGTACCAGCGCGAGGTCCACAGCGCTGCCTGGCCCGCCCAGCGCCACGCCGTCGAGGAGCACCTGGGTGCCGGTCGCCGGCGCTCCCCGGAGCGAGACCGTCTGGGCCTGCAACGCACCGCCGCTCTGGTGAAGCAGCGCCCCGGGGGCCCGGGCGACCAGTTGGGCGGCGTCGCGCGCGTCGGCCGTGCTGGGAACGATGGCGGTGTTGAACTGCGGCGGAAGCGTTGGCGCGGGCGCCGGCTCCGGTGCCGGCGCTGGAACGACGACCTCGGGGAGTTCGATGTCGACCGGGGGCGCACCGCCATCGACGGCGGCGCCGAGCGCGACCAGGGCGAGCCAGGCCGGGCTCATCGGCGACGCTCGTGGCCTGGGTCGCTGGGGGTTCCTCGCACCACGCCCTCATAGCTCAGCCGGCGCGTTGTTCGCGGGCGTCTCTCACGCGTTGAGAGAGGGCCTGCGACACGCGCGCTCGTCCCGAAACACGGAGCGGCGTCGTTGAAACGAGACGATCGACCCGCGCGCTCCCTCGAGAGGGCGCTGGCACACTGCGTGCTGCGTCTGGCGAGCCGCGAATGTGCGCGGTTCTCAACGGAGGTGGACGGTGGAGCCATCAAAACGGCTGGCGGTGTTTTCAATTCGTAAAGGCAAGCAAGGCAGCATCTGGGTGAAGTTGGGGAGCGCGTTCGTCAATCGCGACGGTTCGTTCAACGTCTATCTCGACGCGTTGCCCATGGACGGGCAGCTGCACATTCGTGAGCCTGGTGAGAAGCGGGAGACGACGTCCGACGCGGCGGCACCGGCGTCGGCGACGAACACGTGGTCAGCAACAGAACTGGGGGGGCACTGAACATGAGAACGTGGGCATGTCTGTCGGCGTTGGTGATTCTGGTTGGAGCAGCAGACGCATCGGCCGCTCGCAAGAAGTCGAACAAGGTCGTCACCGGAGTCGTGAACCTCAATCAGGCCACGGCGCAACAGCTCGACCTGTTGCCCGGTGTCGGACAGAAAGCGGCGCAACGCATCATCGAACACCGGCAGAAGACGCCCTTCACCCGGGTGGAAGAGTTGGTGAAGGTGAAGGGCTTTGGAAAGAAGAAGTTCGAGAAGCTGAAACCGCACCTGGCGCTCACAGGGCCGTCGACGCTCAGGGTGGCTGCGGCGCCTGACGACGGGCCGGCTCGGGCGCTGGGGCGAACGGCGCCCGGCCGCTAGGACCGGCGAGACGACGGCGCCGCGGCCCGGGTGTCGCGGCGTCGCCTCGTCTTTCGTTCCCCCCGGGGCTCAGTGCCTGAGGCACACTCGCCCCCACGATGCCTCTGGGTGAGTTCGACTTGATTGAGCGGTTCACGCGGCACCTGCGGCCCCCGCGTTCGCCGTTCGGGCCCGGGGACGACGCCGCGGTTCTTCGCCCCGCCCGGGGGCACGTCTGCATCACCACGGACGCGGTAGTAGAGGGCGTGCACTTCACCCGACCGGCCTTCACCCTGGCCGACGTGGGCCACAAGGCGTTGGCGGTGAACCTCTCGGACCTCGCGGCGATGGGTGCGACCCCCACCCAGTGGCTGTGCTCACTGTTTCTGCCGCGAGATTTTTCGGGGCCCGACATCGACCACCTCGCACGGGGAATGCGCCCCCTGGCTCGGCGCTTCAAGCTCGAGTTGGTCGGGGGCAACATCACGACCTCGAAGCAACTGTCGGTCAGCATCACTGCGCTCGGGGTCTCCAGGCGTCCGCTCCTGCGCAGCGGCGCACGACCGGGCGACGTCCTCTACCTCTCCGGGCCCATCGGGAACGCCGGCGGGGGACTCAAGCTCCTTGAGCAGAAGTCGCCCGCCCGCGGGGAGGCGCGCCGTCTCCTCGAGGCCCAGCGCCGCCCCCAGCCTCGGGTGTCGCTGGGGCTGATCGCAGTCCGCTTTGCCAGCGCGGCCATCGACGTGTCCGATGGGTTGTTGGCCGACGCCGGTCACCTCGCCCGGCGGTCTGGGGTGGCTGTGGCCCTGCAGTCGTCGGCGGTTCCGGTCTCGGCCGAAGCGCTCCGCATCCTGGGCAGCCGTCGCACGGCGATGAGCGCCGGAGAAGACTACGAACTGCTGCTGGCGGTGCCGCCAGGGCGCGCGGTTCAGTTCGAGCGGGCCTGTAGCGCCCGGCGACAGCCTGTAGCCCGCGTGGGGGTGTGCGCGAGGGGTCGCGGCGTGTTGCTCGACGGCCGGCCGATTGGCGGAGGGGGCGGCTTTGATCATCGCCGAAGACTTTTGACGTCTTTGGATTACGAGCCTTAGATGATGCCCTGTGCGTCGACCGCTGCGCGAAGAGTCCATCGGGGTGCAGGTCGCGCGGCGAGAGCCGCTGGACCGCGTCGTTCGCTCCGTTGACATCAAGCGCTCGCAGCTCTCGCTCCAGATAAAGATCTTCCTCGGGTACGTCGTGCTGGGCGTGGCGGTGTTCTTCGCGTCCACGGTGGCGCCTGAGAACTATCGGGTGGTGGCCGCTGGGGTCGTCACCGCCGTGCTCGGGTTCCTCTTGCCCGTGCTCCTGCTGCGCGTCGCCCGGGTGAAGGAGCTCTCCAACACCGCGCTCGAGGTGTCTCGCGGCGATTTGTCGCGGCCGGTCCGGCTCGACGCTGGCGGGCTGCGAGATGACATCGATGAGCTCGCGGTCGCCATTCGGGACATGCAGGAGAACCTGCGAGAGCTGGTAGGCCACATTCAGCACACCGCGCTCGCAGTCGCCGATTCGTCGAACGAGCTCCAGAAGAGCGCCGAAGGGGTCAACTTTCAGGCCCTCGAGGTCGGCACCTCGATGAAGAAGATCGCCGAAGGCGCGGAGTCACAGCACGCGCTGGTCGAAGAGGCCTCCACCACCATCACCGACATGGCGGCGGCCATTCAGCGAACCGCCGCCAGCGCTGAAGAATCGGCCCGTGTGGCTGGCGCGACGTCAGCCGCTGCCGAAGAAGGCTCCAAAGCGGCCGTGTTGGCCGGCGACCGGGTCAAGACGGTCTTCACCCGCATCGAAGCCGCCAGCCGCGAAGTGTTCGCCTTTGGCGAGAAGACGCAGGAGATTTCAAAAATCGTCGATGCCATCACCCAGGTGGCCCAGCAGACGAACCTCCTGGCCTTGAACGCCACCATCGAAGCAGCCCGCGCGGGCGAGTACGGCCGCGGGTTCGCCGTGGTCGCCGACGAAGTGCGCAAGCTGGCCGACAGCGCGGGCAAGAGCGCCGAACAGATCAGCCGCCTGGCGCGCGACATCTCCTCCCAATCGGCGGCGGTGGTGAGCGCGATGAAAGAAGGCATCGACGAGCTGGGAAAGGGCCGCGAAGACCTGACCGCCATCGTGCGCTCCATGGGAAACATCACCGGGGCCGCCAAGGCCGGCGCCGACAAAGTGGGGCTGATTTCGGAGGGCGCACGGGAGCAGCAGAAGAGCTCCAACGCCATGGTGCGCGCCATTCAAGACATCGCCCGGGTGGCCAAGGCCAACGCCGAGTCGACCGAAGCCGTTCACGTCGTCATCAACGAGCAAACCTCCGCTGTGGCGCAAATGACCGCGTCGGCGCAGGAGCTGACCAACCTGTCGGTCGAGCTGCAGAGCGTCGTCCGCCGCTTCAAGCTCGGGTAGCCGGTGCGACACGTCGTCTTCAGAATTGATCGCGACCGTTACGCGCTCCCGCTCTCGGCCGTTCGGGAAGTGGTGGTGAACAGCAACGCCTACGCCCGGGTGCCTCGCGCACCGCCTCACGTGCGCGGCGTCATCAACCTGCGTGGTCGGGTGGTGCCGGTGGTTGAACTCCCCGGCCTGTTGGGCTCCCCCGCGGCGCAGCAGCCCCTCTCCCGCGTGGTGCTGCTCGACCGCGGCCGCCACGAGCTGGGCCTGCTCGTCACCGATGTCGATGGCATCGAGGTGATTGAGCGCCTGGTGGCGACCCCGGGCCCCACCGGGCCGTTCGTTCGAGGCGTCGCCCGCCTGGGGGCCCTGGCGGTCACCGTGCTCGACCCCGACCGGCTAGAGAATACGCTCGCCGCCTCATTCACGAGGATGTAACCTCGCCCCCATGTCCAAGCGTGTCCTCGTGGTCGACGACGCGATGTTCATGCGCGACATTCTGCGCGACATCTTCGCGTCCGAAGGTTTTGAAGTTGTGGGGGAAGCCTCGAACGGCGTGGAAGCCGTCGAGAAGTACAAAGAGCTCAAGCCCGACCTCGTCACCATGGACCTGGTGATGCCGCTCAAGAACGGCATTGAGGCGATGCGGGAAATTCTCGCCTTCGACGCCAAAGCGGCCGTGGTGGTCTGCTCGGCCCTGGAACAAGAGAAGCTGGCCATCGAGGCGATTGAAGCCGGCGCCATGGACTACATCGTGAAGCCGCCTCGGGCGGAAGATGTGCTGGCCGTGGTGAAGAAGGTTTTTCTCGCAGCGTGAGTCGTTGATTTCCCGGGGGCGGTGAACCGTGGCGCTCGACCCCGCTCGATATCTCGCCCTCTTCGTCAACGAGGCCACCGACCACCTCGAAGCGTTTTCGAGCGACATGGTGCGCCTGGAGAAGGGCGACAACTCGGTCATCGATTCGATGTTCCGACACGCCCACTCCGTGAAGGGCATGTCCGCCTCCATGGGCTTCGAAGCGACCGCCACTCTCGCCCACCGGATGGAAGACCTCCTCGACGCGATTCGCGAGAAGCCCGAGCGAAAGGACGCTGCCCTGGTGGACCTCCTGCTCGCGGCGAGCGACGCGTTGATGGACCACGTCAAAGACGCCGGAGCCCATCGCGCCTTCACCGACCACCGGGAGATGCTCTCACGCGTCACACAGAAGTTCGTCGAGCTCACCGGTCGGGCCCCGGCCCCGACGCGCGTGGTGTCGCTGTTCGGTGGTCCCGTCGACCCTCGCGCCACGCCCGGTCCCCCCATCACCCGACCGAAGGCTCCGCCGCCGACGGCAAGCGCGCCCCCGCCCGGTCCGGAAGAAGCTGCCGCGGTCGCAGGTGCCGTCGCTCCCGCGAGCGTCGCTGGCGCCGAAGCGCCCGCGCCCCCCGCCCCCACCAGCGGCGAGTCGGCCCCGGCCGAGCCGCTCCCGGCGCCC
>CAZFXD010000014.1:0-37375 GCA_964522795.1 uncultured Myxococcaceae bacterium | reverse complement strand
GACGGCACGTTCCGTCAGGACCTCTTCTATCGGCTGCAGGTCGTCCCCCTGAACCTGCCCAGCCTCGCCGAGCGGGCCGGCGATATTCCGCTCCTGGCCGAGCACTTCCTGGGCCAGTTCAATCGCGAGCACCAGAAGCGCGTGACCTTGAGCGACGGGGCGAAGGCGGCCATCGCCCAGCTCGCCTGGCCGGGGACCGTGCGGCAGCTGCAGAACTTCATCGAGCGGCTGGTGGTGTTGTCCGACGCCGCGGCGCTCGACGAGGCGACGGTTCGCGCGGAGTACCAGCGCACCAACGCCAGCGCGGCGTCAAAGCCGGCCGCGTCGACCGAGCCGACGCTGGAAGCCAACCGCCGCGTGGCCGAGAAGGCGGCGCTGGAAGAGGCGCTGGCCAAGTCCCGGAACAACCGCACCGTGGCGGCGCGCCTGCTCGGCATCAGCCGGCGCACCCTCTACAACAAGCTGGCTGAGCTCGGACTCGAGTAGTCCCTTCACCTGGTGAACTGATGATCAACGAATGGCTCGCACTTCTCGTCCGGTGGGCGCACCTCGTCGCTGGCATCATGTGGATTGGCGACAGCTTCTTGTTCATGTGGCTGGACAGCCACCTGGAGACGCCCCGCAAGCCGCGTGAAGGCGAGGTGATGGGTGAGCTCTGGCTCACGCACGGCGGCGGCTTCTACGAGATGGTGAAGCGCAAGTCGCTCGCGGCGTCTGAGCTTCCGCCCAACCTCTACTGGTTCAAGTGGGAGAGCTACTCGACGTGGATCACCGGGTTCCTGCTCATCACCATCGTCTACTACTTCGGCGGCTCGGCGATGCTGGTGGACGCGGGCGGCCCCGTCTCGCACCTGGTGGCCGTGCACCTGAGCCTGGGCGGCCTGGTGGTGGGCGTGGGCGTCTACCACCTGCTGGCGCGCACGCCGGTCGCCAAGAGCAACCTCAACTTCGCTGCGCTGGGGCTCTTCCTCATCGCGCTGACGGCGTTCGGCTACGCGCAGGTCTTCAACGGCCGCGCGGTCTTCCTCCAGTTGGGCGCGATGTTGGGCAGCATCATGGCGAGCAACGTCTTCTTCCGAATCATTCCGGCCCAGCGGCACATGATGGCCGCCACCAAAGCGGGCACGCCGGTCGATACCTCGTATGGCGTGCGGGCGAAGAAGCACTCCACGCACAATCACTACCTGACGTTCCCCGTGCTCTTCACCATGCTGTCGAATCACTTCGCGCCGCTCTTCGGGCACCCGCAGCCGTGGCTGCTGCTGACCCTGATGTGCGTGTTCGGCATGGGGCTCAAGTACACGATGAACTTCCGCGCGAAGACGCCCCCCATCATCTGGGCGCCGGCCTTCGCGGCCCTGGTCACGGTCATCGTCCTCACCGCACCCAAAGCGGCGGCGTATGGCGGCTCGGAGCAACCGCCGGTCTCCTTCGCCACCGCTCGCGGCATCATCGAGACCCGCTGCGTGACGTGCCACGCCGAGAAGACCACCAACGCCCTGTTCACCGCCGCGCCGCAGGGCGTGATGCTGGACACCCCGGAGCGCATCGCGGCCAACAAAGATCGCATCATGATCCGCGCCATTCAGACGAAGAGCATGCCGCTGGGAAACATCACCGGCATGACCGACGGCGAGCGGACGCTGTTGGGAGCCTGGGTGGCCCAGGGAGCCAATATTCACGCCGAGGGTCCCGCGCAGCTCCCGCCCGCCGCGGCCCCCACCACCGACGCGCCCGCGCCCTTCGTGGACCCGACGGTGGAGGCTGAGAAGATTTACGAGCAGCGCTGCACCCCGTGTCACGGGACTCACGGTCAGGGCGACGGGTCAGCCGCGGCCGCGCTCACGCCCAGGCCCCGCAATTTCTCAGACCCCGCGTGGCAGGCCGCGGCGAATGATCAGGCGCTGGGAAAAATCATTCTGCTCGGCGGCCCGGCAGCCGGGCTGAGCGCGCTCATGCCCCCCAACCCAGACCTGGCCATGAAGCCCGACGTGGTGATGGCGCTGGTGAAGAAGGTCCGCGACTTCAAGTCTGCGGGCGCGCCGCCGTGAACGACACGTTCGTGATTCGCAGTCAGCGGGTGCTCACCCCTTCCGGCCTGCAGCCGGCGGCCGTGCACGTCTCGAAGGGCAAGATTGCCGACGTGACGGCGCACGGAACGGTGGGCCACGCCGCGCTGCTCGACGTGGGCTCACACCTGCTCACCCCAGGCATCGTCGACAGCCACGTGCACATCAACGAGCCCGGGCGCACCGAGTGGGAAGGGTTCTCCACCGCCACCGAAGCCGCGGCCGCAGGCGGCATCACCACCGTGGTGGACATGCCGCTCAACTGCATCCCCGCCACCACCACGCGCCCGGCCGCCGAGAAGAAGTTGGAGTCGCTGGGCGACAAGCTGCACGTCGACGTCGCCTTCTGGGGCGGCGTCATTCCCGGCAACGTGGCTGAGCTCGAAGGCCTGGGCCGCTTCGGCGTGCCCGGCTGCAAGTGCTTTCTCTGCCCGAGCGGGGTGGACGAATTTCCACACGTCGAGCGGCAGCACCTCGACGACGCCATGCCGCGCCTGCGCGACCTGGGCTTGACGCTCCTCGTTCACGCCGAGGCGCCGGCGCCGCTGGAGGAAGCGGAGCAGTCGCTCGCTCGCGCACACGCCGACCCCCGCCGCTACGCCACCTACCTCGCCTCGCGGCCCCGCAAGGCCGAGGACGACGCGATCGCGATGGTGATTGAGCTCGCGCGAAAGCATCGAACGCGCACCCACATCGTGCACCTGTCGAGTCACTCCGCCCTGCCGCTCCTCGAAGCGGCGCGGCGAGACGGCGTTCCCATCACCGCCGAGACGTGCCTCCACTACCTGACGTTCACCGCGGAAGAGATTGCCGACGGCGCCACCCACTACAAGTGCGCGCCGCCCATTCGCGAACGCGAGAACCAGGCCAAGCTGTGGGAAGGGCTGACGCACGGCACGCTGAGCATGGTGGTGTCCGACCACTCTCCTTGCACGCCCGCGCTGAAGGTGCCCGAGACGGGGGATTTCGCCCGGGCCTGGGGCGGCATCGCCTCGCTGCAGCTCGGCCTCTCGGTGCTCTTCACCGAGTCAAAGGCGCGCGGGCATTCGCTGGAGCAGATGTTCTCATGGAACTCCACGGCGCCGGCGGCGCTGGCCGGCCTCTCGTCGCGGAAGGGCGCGCTGCGGGCCGGGTTCGACGCCGACTTCGTGGTGTGGGACGACGCGGCGCGCTTCACCGTTTCGCCCGCGGAAATTCGCCACCGTCACAAGGTGACCCCGTACGCCGGGCGAACCCTCTGGGGCGTGGTGCACGAGACGTGGGTGCGAGGGCGGCGCGTGTACTCGAAGGCCGAGGGGCTGGCCACGCGCCCACTGGGTTCGTTCGTCGCCGTGCAGCGCTAGCGCTTTTTGAACACGAACTCGAGCTCCACGCCGGCACGCGCCTGAAAACTGTCCGGCGCCGTCACCAACCGCTCCAGGGCGAAGTCGCGCTGGAAGAATTCCCGCACCTGCGCCTCGGTCACCGCGTACGGCGGACCGTCGGGTTTGGTGTGCGCGTAGAAGACGCCGAGCAGTACCCCGCCCGGCTTGAGCGCGCCGTGCACCGCCCGGACATACTCGGCGCGGCGGTGGATCTCGATGGCGCAGAAGCAGGTGTGCTCGACGATGGCGTCGAACTGCTGGGGGTGCCGTGTCGCCAACTCGAACACGTCTTCCTGCAGCACCTCCAGTGTCACGTGTCGGGCGTCGGCGCTGGCGCGCATCGCCGCGCAGGCCTCCGGGGCAAAGTCGAACGCGCTCACCTTGAACCCCAGCTCGGCCGCGCGAATGGCGTCGTGCCCGCGACCGGCGCCCACGAAGGCCACCGCCGCGCCGCGGGGAAGCAGGCCTTCCTTGAGCAGTCGCTCCAGAGGCGGAGAACACACCCCTTTGTCCCAGCCGGTGTCCTTCGCCAGGTAGAGGTCGTTCCAGTACTGAGCCTCAGAGGGCGTGGGCATGCTGGACGAAAAGCACGGCCGGCCCCATGGCCCAAGCGGAATTGGAGACAAAAAAAGGGCGAGGCGTCCGAGAACGCCCCGCCCCTCAAAACGTCCGCATCGAGCTGATTACTTCTTCTTCGGTGCTTCCGGCGCGACCTTGCTGTCCGGGGCGGGCGCACGTTTTTTGAACTCGGCGTCGATGAAGAGCTTCACTTCTTCGCTCACCACCACGCCGTTATTGGCCATGGGCGTCTGCCACTTCACGCCCCAATCCATTCGGTTGAGCGAACCGGTCGCGCTGAACGAGCGGACCGAAGTCTTGCCCCACGGTTCCTGCACTTCGGGGGAAACCTCTACGTCCAGCGTGACGGGCTTGGTCACGTCGCGCATGGTCAGGTCGCCCGTCACCTTCAGCCTGGTGTCGGACACCTTCTCCACCCTGGTGGACTTGAAGGTGAGGGTGGGAAACTTCGCCGCGTCGAAGAAGTCGGGGCTCTTCAGGTGCGCGTCGCGCTTCTCGTTGCGGGTGTTGATGGTGGTGACGTCGATGGTCGCCTCGACCCTGGACTTGGTGATGTCCTTTTCATCGAGTTCCAGGGTGGCGGCGGTCTTCCCGAACTCACCGCGGACGGTGGTGACCATGAAGTGCTTGGCGCTGAAGGATGAGACGGTGTGCGCGGGGTCTGATTCCCAGGTGCTGGCGAACGCCTGGCTGGAGAGGATGGCAACGGCGGCTGAGGCGAGTGACTTTCCCATGGTGTGCTCCTTGAGTTGTTGAGGGCGCGTGGCCCGACCTTCATGAGATAGCCACCGGCCCATTGTTCCGCTTGCTCATTGATGGCCCCACGGGAGGACACAGTGTCCTGAAATCGCAACGACTCTGGGGCGGCCCCCTCGCCGACCGACCCGGGGGAGCGCTGTCTCGTGGCCTTGCAGGCGGCCTGATGAAATTTCGAGCAACTGCGGCATGCGCGCGCGCCGCACGAGCGCTCAGGCTGAATGGAAGACGAGACAATTTCGGCCAGACGCGTCGCGACGTCCGGCAGCCCTCCGCGTGAAAGCGCGAACTTGAGCTGAGCCGCGCCGGCGCCCGCGCCCATGGCGCGACCTGTGCACACGGCTTCACAGGCACGAGGCGTCGTCGTTCTTCTCCAGCGCGCGGGGAAGGACGCGGCGAACCATTTCCCGAGGGACGCGATGATCAGACGAGGACTGTTGAGCGGTGGCGCCGTCTTGCTGGCGGCATGTCAGACGTACGACTTTGAGCCCGTGGACCCGGTGACGCTCGCCCAGGCTCGCCGGGTCGAGACGGTGTCGGCCACCCTGGCCAAGCCGAACATCTTTCTCCTGCTCGACCACTCGGGCTCGATGAACGACGACCCTGCCAACGTGAAGAACCCGCCGGCGGGCACGCGGAAGATTGACCTCGCCGTCGACAACCTGAGCCGCTTCGCTGAAGAAATCTCCAAAGACGCTCACCTCGGCTTTCACTACTTCCCCGCCATTCCGCAGGGCGCGTCTCCCAGCGCCGCCGAGTCGTGCGTGGCGCCTCCACTCGCCACGGTGGGCACGCTCGGGGTGGAGCTCAACACCAGCAGCGACTCCGACCTCGCCGGCATGCAGGCCACGGTCGTCGCCATCAAGACCCGCGTCGAGTCGCTCCGGAACTCCTCCAAAGGCGGTACCCCGACGGCCGTCGCGCTCGACACCTTCGGCGCCTACACGCCGCTGTCTGAGGTGAAGCGGCAGAACTACGTCGTGCTGCTGACCGATGGTCTGCCCAACTGCAACGCGTCGTTCTCGGCCAACACGCCCAGCGCCGGGCTCTGCTCGTGCCCCAACGGCGTGGTGCTGGGTAACTCCACCAACCCCGCCATGACCACCTGCACGGCGGACGAAGCGCGCGCGAACTGTCTCGACGACCAGGGCGCGGTGGCCGCCGTGGCACGGCTGCGGAAGAACAAGATCTCCACCATCGTGATTGGGTTCGGACTCGGGACCAATTCGGCCGCCACCCGGACGCTGAGCGACATGGCCCTGGCGGGCGGCTTTCAACGCCCGTGCACCCAGAACGCCGACTGCGGCACCGGCGGGAGCTGCTCCGAGATGGGCATCGACCCCTGCGGGAAAGCGTCCAGAGTCTGCAAGAGCCGCTTCTTCGACGTGAACAGCGGGAGCGAGCTGTCGAGCTCCCTCGCCTCGATTCGCGACGCCGTGAAGTGCATCGACCCCTGCAAGCAGGTGCTCCCCTCGACGCCGAGCCACCCCGAGTACATCTCGGTGAACTTCGACGGCGAGCAGCTCCACGCTTCGTCTGCGACGTGGGAGTACGTCGCGCCGGTGAACAACTCCTCACCGCTGATTCAGTTCCGAGGGGCGTACTGCGACAAGCTGAACCTCTCCACGCCGCTCAACCCGGTGCACCTCGACATTCGAACGCTCGAGGTGCTCTAGGCACTGCGAGAAACGGTTGCCCCATCAGCCGCCGAAACGCATGATGCGCGCTCCCATTTTCCCACGGAGTGTTCATGCGAATTCCAGTGTTGTTCCTCTCGGTGTTGACCATCGGACTCTACGCGTGCGGCGGAACCTCGAGTGGCGGCAAGTGCGCACCCATCACGGATACCGTGGCGACGGTCTGCTCCAAGACCGGCCCGGCGCGCGACGCCACCTTCAAGAACAACTGCGACGTGCCGGTTGAAATCTGGTGGGTCAACGGCACCTGCGGCGAGAACTTCTACAAACAGCTGGCGCCGGGCGCGAGCTACACCCAGGCCAGCTTTGAAACTCACCCGTGGCGCGCGCGGCTCGTCTCCGACGCCGGAACGGGAACCGGCAAGGGCGCGCTCATCAAAGAGTTCGGCCCGATTCCCTCCGGTACCGGCGCTCAGAGCTTCGAAGTTCCGTAGGCCGCCCGGTGGAGAACCGCGTCGTCGTCATCACGGGAGCCAGCGCGGGCATCGGTGCTGCGCTGGCGCGCCTGGTGGCCCAGCGCGGCGCGCGCCCGTTCCTGGTGGCGCGGCGTGAAGCCCTGCTTCGAGACGTCTGCGCCAGCATCGGCCCACCGGCGGCGTACCGCGTGGCCGACGTCAGCCGGCGGGACGAGGTGAAGGCGGTCGTCCAGGCCGCTCTCGCCACCCATGGGCACATCGACGTGTGGGTGAACAACGCCGGGCGCGGCATCAGTCGCGCGCCCTCTGAACTCACTGACGCCGACGTGCACGAGATGATGCAGGCGAACGTGATGTCCGCGCTCTACGGCATGCAGGAGGTGTTGCCTCACTTCAAGACGCGCGGCACCGGCCACCTCATCAACGTCTCTTCCATGCTGGGACGCGTGCCGTTCGCCATTGCGCGGTCCGCCTACAGCGCCTCGAAACACTTCTTGAACTCGCTCACCGCCAACTTCCGCATGGAGCTGCGCGCGACGCACCCCGGAATTCAGGTGTCGCTGGTGAGCCCCGGCGTGGTGGCGACCGACTTCGGGTTGAACGCGCTCCACGGCGGCATTGACTCGCGCGCCCTGCCCTTCGCGCAGCCGGTGGATGAGGTGGCGAGCGTCATCTGGGACGTGATCGAGAGCCGGCGCGCCGAGGCGTACACGCGCCCCGGGTTGCAGCAGCAGGTCGTCGACTACTTCAGCGCGCCCGACGTGGGTGCGCTGGAGACGAAGCCACCCTTCGCCCCGCGCTGACCGAGGTCACTCAATGCCGGCCAGCTTCGCCAGGCGCCCTTCGGCGGCGGCGAGCTCGACGCGGCGAATCTCCACCGTGGCCCGTGCTTGAGCGGCGGCGCTCGCGGCGAGGAAGCGCTTGTTGTCGATGTCCGACTGCTCCAGCGCCGTGGAAACGCCCGCGCGAAAAGCCGACTCAACCTGTTTCTGCGCCCGGGCGGCGAGGTCGGCCTGGGCCTGCGCCTGCACCAGCGCAGCCTCCGCCGCGGTGAGGTTCGCGCGCGCCGAAATCCACGTCGCGCGGGCGTTCGACTCCGCCGCCGAGGCCTTCGCTCTGGCGTCGGCCAGCTTGGCGTCGTTCTGGCGGAGCTCGACGTAGCGGTCGCCCCGGTCGTAGAGCTTCCACGACATGGCCACGCCGAGGTCATAGCTCGCGACCTTCCCGGAGAAGCCCGAGTTGGAGTTGTAGTTGCCCTTGGCGAATGCGGCGAATGACGGCATCCACGACCAGCGGGAGTACGAAGCAAACGTCTCGGCCACCTCAAGTCCCTTGTTCGCCGCGCGGACGCCGTACGTCTCCTTCCAGACCGCGCTCGCCTCAGACGCCTGTGGCCTCGCGTCGAACGGGAGCGTCTGTGGTTCATCGGTCGGGCGAATGGCTTCACCGGTGAGCGCCTCCAACATCGCGAGGAGCGCCTCGCGCTGTCCATCGAGCTGGGCGAGGGTGCTTCGGGCCTGCGCCGTCTCGGCCTGCGCGCGCAGCAGCGCTACCTCCACCGCCATGCCGGCGGCCATCTGATTGCGGGCGTCCTTCTCGCGCTTCAAGGCCACGGTCTCTGCGTCGCGCGCCGCGTTGGTCAGCTCGCGAAGTCCGACGAGGCCGAAGTACACCCGCGCCACGCCGAGCAGAATCTGCTCCCGCGCTTCGTCTGCGCCGAGCGCCGCTGCGTCACGGGCCTTGAACGCAGCGGGGAGCAACAACAGCTGCGGGGTGAAGATGCTCTGCGTCACCTGCAGCGTGCCGTACGCCGAGTTGGGCGCCACGATGGACGTCGCTTTGGGGAGAATGCTGTCGTTGCGCGCGATTCCCTGGCCGCCGTAGGCCTGCGGCGGACTGAGGAGGAAGACGCCGTCGACCAGGTCCACGAAGCTCTTCAGGTCCAGTTCCGCCGGCGCGCTGGTGTGAACGAGACTCCCCGACGCATTAATGTCCGGCAGCAAGGCGCCCCAGACGCGACTGGCATCGATTTCGGCCAACTTCGCCTGCGCCCGGGCCGAGAGCAGCTGCGCATTCTTCTCTCCGGCGAACTTCAACGCCTCCACCAGGGTGACGGGGCGGCGCGCTGAAGGCTCAACCGCAGGGAGCGCCGCGGGCGACGCGCTCGGCGCCAGCGGGTCCGCCGCGAACGCCGCCGAGGCCGCGAGGGCGAGAAGGAGGACGGACTTATTTGCCATGTGCAGCCTCAAGCGCCGGCGCGGCGACGTGGAGTTCCTCTTCCGACTTCTTCATCCGAAACCGCGCGGGCGTGATGAACTCGAAGAACGCGAACACCACCGGCACCACCAGCAAGGTGAGAAACGTCGAGGTGATGACGCCGCCGATGACGGTGATGGCCATGGGCGCTCGGAACTCCGCGCCCACGCCCGTCCCAATCGCCGTCGGCACCATGCCGATGGCCATCGCGGCCGAGGTCATCAAGATGGGACGCAGGCGGCGCGGGCCGGCTTCGAGCAGGGCCGCGTCGACGCCGAGCCCGCGGCGCATGGCCTGCAGCGCGCCGTCCACGAGAAGAATGGCGTTCTTGGTCACGAGTCCCATGAGCAGAATCACGCCAATCATCGCGCCCATCGACAGGTGGTGACCGGTGACGAGGAGCGAGAGAAACGCTCCGACCAGGGCGAGCGGCACTGACGCCATGATGGTGAACGGGTGCTTGAAGCTCTCGAACTGCGCGCCCAGCACCATGTAGATGAAGACGAACGCCAGTCCGAAGGCGAAGGCGAACGCACTGTTCTGCTCGTCGAAGGTCTTAATCTGCCCGTCGTACGCCACCGAATAGCCCGGCGCGGGTGGGTCCGCCGCCACCCGGCGCTTGAGCTCACTCGCCACCTCGCCCAACGCGGCGCCCTTCCCCAGGTTGGCGAAGACGGCGATCTGCCGCTCACGGTTGTGGTGTTCGATGACCGCCGGTCCGTCGGTCGAAATCACCTGCGCCACGTCGGTAATGGGCTTCAGGCCGCGCGGCGTGAAGACCTCCATGGCGCGAATCGCCTCGGGGGTATCGCGCAGCCCCTCGGAGATGCGCACCATGATGTCGGTCTCGTCGAAGCCTTCGCGCAACTTGCCGGCCAACTGCCCGTTGAGTGCGAGTCGCACCTGCGCGCCCAACATCAGCGCGCTCAGGTCCGAATCGTTCATGCGCTGGCGGTCACCCACAATCTGCAATTCCGGCTTGGGCGGGTTGGTGTCGATGCGAACGTCCGCCGTCCCCGGAATCGTCTTCAGAATGTGCTCCACCTTGTCCGCTTCGACACGGACCTTCTCCAGGTCCGGGCCCATCAGGCGCACCATGATGGGATAGAAGTCGCCGGCGCCTTCAATCACCGGTGGGTCGTTGAGTGCCACCCGGGTGGCCGGGAGCGCACCCGACAGCTTCTCGCGCACCTCGCTCTTGATGTCCTGAATGCCGCGGGTTCGGGCGTGCTTCTCGACCGTGAGCACGCGCAGTCGCGCCCTGTTGGTCTCCTGATTGAAGCCGACGATGCTGTAGACGCTGGTCACCTCGGGAATGGCGCGAATGGTCGCCTCCGCTTCGGCCACCCGGCGCTCGGTCTCCTTCAGGCTGGCTCCGTTCCCCAGCTGGAGCTCGACCATGAATTGTGAGCGGTCCTCCACGGGAATGAATTCGGCGCCGAGGCGTGTGGCGATGATTCCCGACGCCACCAGCACGCCCACGGTGATGAGGCCGGTCCGGACCTTGTGCCGCAGCACCGCGCCCAACATCTTTCCGTAGTTCTGCTCGTTCCACTCGAACGCCCGGCGGAGCATGGCCGCGATGGCGTTCTCTTTTCGCTCGGCCCCCTGCTTGTGCGTGCGCGCGAAGCGCGAGGACAACATCGGGTCGAGGGTGAAGGAGATGAAGAGCGAGATGACCACCGCGGCCGAAATGGTGAACCCAAACTGTTTGAAGAACTGGCCCACGATGCCGGGCATGAAGGCCACCGGCACGAACACCGCCACCAGCGAGAGGGTGGTGGCGAGCACGGCCAGGCCGACGTCCTTGGTGCCCTCGGAGGCCGCCTTGAACGGCGACTCACCGCGATCCAACCGGTGGGTAATCGCCTCGCGCACCACCACCGCGTCGTCGATGAGCAAGCCGATGGCGAGCGAGAGCGCCAACATGGTCATCTGGTTCAGCGTGTAGTTGAGCGACGACATCACGAAGAACGTCCCGATGACCGACGTCGGCAGCGCGAGCGAAGAAATGATGGTGCCGCGCAGGTCGAGGAGGAAGAGGAGGATGATGAGAATCGCCATCGCGCCGCCGAAGAAGATGGCGATCCACACCTCGTTGGCGTTCTCGCGAATGAGCGTCGATTGGTCGACCAGGACCGACGCGGCGAAGCCGTGCCCCACCGACTTGGTGATGTCTCCCAGCTTGGCCCGCACCACGTCGGAGACGTGAATGGTGTTGGAGCCCGGTTGTTTGATGATGTCGATGATGATGGCGTCGACACCGTTCAGCCGCGCCCAGCTTCGGCGCTCCGCCAGCCCGTCGACCACGGTGGCCACTTCGTCCAGCCGCACTTGAGAGCCGGTCGCCCCCTTGGAGACCGGGAGCGCTCGCAGGTCGTCCACGTTCTTCAGTTCGCCCAGCGCGCGCACCGACAGCTCCGTGGGCCCGGTGTCGATTCGCCCGCCGGGAACGTTGACGTTCTCAGTGCCGATTCGTTCGGCCACCTGAATGGGCGCGATGCCCGCCGACTTGGCGCGGTTGGTGTCGACGTCCACCCGAATTTCCCGAACGTCGCCGCCCGTGACACGAATCTCCGCCACGCCCTCCAGCTGGGCCAGGGCCGGCTCGACGCGGTCTTTGATCAACTTTCGCAGGTCCTGCGAAGGCAGCTCAGACGACGCGGCGATGGTGAGCACCGGGGTGGCGCTCAAGTCGAGTCGACTGACTTTCGGCACGTCGGCTTCGCGCGGCAGCAGGCCCTGCACCAGCGCCACCTTGTCGCGTGCCTCCTGCACCACCCGGTCCAGCGAGACCGACAGTTTGAACTGCGCCACGGTGACGCTCACGTTCTCGCGCGACCAGGAGTGAATGAAGTCCACGCCGCTGATGCCGGCCAGCGCGTCTTCGATGGGCTTGGAGACCTGGCTCTCGATTTCCGCCGGGCCAGCGCCCTTGTAGACGGTCGTCACCACCACCACGGGGAAGGAGACGTCAGGGAAGAGGTCCGTCCCCAACCCGCGCAACCCCATCAAGCCCAGAACAACCAGGCAGACGGAGAGCATGGTGGTGAAGACCGGTCGCCGAATGGAAACGTCTGAGAGCGTCATGGGTTTTCCGGTCTACGGTTTGGGCGCCGCTTTGCTGCCAAGCACGAGGTCGTCGTTGGGGTACTCCACGATGCGGTCCAACGGCTCGGGCGACTGAATGACGACCTCCAGAGGAGAACGCTCCACCACCGTCACCGGCACCTTCCGCATCGTCCCATCGGCGGCCGCGAGGATGACGTGCTCGCCTCCCGCCGTTCCCAGCGCAGTCGACGGAATGGCCAGCGCCGACTGAGCGCTTCCCACCGGCAAGACGGCACGGGCGAGGGTGTTGGCCACGAACCGCCCGTCGGCGTTGGGCACGTTGATTTCGATGGGAATGCGGCGGGTCTGTGGATCAGCGCTGGGGAGAATGACCTTCACCACCGCGTCGTCAGTGACGGCGGAACCGCCGGTCGACGCCACCCGAACCTTCTGACCGGGCTTCAGCGCGTTGCGCACCGACTCGGCCACCGTCGCCTTCAGGGTGAGCGTGTCCACCTGCTGAATCACGAACAACGGCATGCCCGGCCCAATGGTCATTCCCGCCTGGTCGGGGGCGTCAATCACCACGCCCGAAATCCCCGCCTTCAGGTCGTGCCGACGTCGGGCCGCCAGCGCCTGCGCCAGACCCGCGCGCGCCGCCAGCACCTGGGCCGCCGCCTGCTTGGCCGTGGTGCTCGCGCCCTTGCTCTGAATGTCGCTCACGCTGCCCTCGGCCAGCAGCTTCTCGTTTCGCTCCGCCACGTCTTTGGCGATGTCGCTCGCGGCCTCGGCGGCAGCCACCTGCGCCTCGGCCTGCTGCACCTGGGCGTCCACGATCTCGGAGTCCAACTGGGCGAGCACCTGGCCTTCTTTGACCCGGTCGCCCTTCTGCACCCGCACCTTGAAGAGGCGGCCGCCGACCTCAAACCCCAACGGCAACATCTTGGTGGGGAAGAGCGCGCCGGTGACTTCATCTCGCGCTGCGGTCTTCACCGCCCGTGGCTTCACCAGCCGCGGCGCGCCCGGCGCCGGAGGAATCTCCCCCGCCCACGCCCCACCCAACGACACGCCCAGCGCCGCCACCACCAACAACCGCTTCACGCCACTCATGACACGCTCCTCAATCGGGTTCGACTCATGGCTGCATCCGGGGCGATGCCTTCTCGAATCACCCGGGCGATGGCTTCGACCCACACGTCAAACCGGGGTTGGGTCTTCATTCGCGCCATCTGGTTCGCGATCAACAGATACGTCCCCACCACCAACGAGCTCAGCACCTCGCGCGGAACGTCGTCCCGACAGGCGCCTGTGGAGCGGAGCGCGTCGAACGTCTGCTGCGTTCGCAGAAGCTCGCGGTCCACCATCAGCCACAGCCAGTTCGAGAACGGGGTTCCCTGGGCCCCGCGCACCAGCACGGAGAACACGTCGCGGTACTCCCACAACAACTCCAGCACCTGTCGGTCGAAGTGCGTCTCCAGCTCCAACAGACCGGCGTAGCGGGCGCTGCGGGCCCGAATGTCGCGGGGGCCGATGCGGCCGTGCTTGCGCACGTACGCTTCAATGGCGCGGGTGCGGGCCTGAATCTGCTCGTCCAGCTTCACGGTCAGCTCGGCGACCAGCTCTCCAAACAACGCCGTCTTGGAGCGGAAGTGCAGATAGAAGGCGCCCTTCGAGAGGTGGCAGCGGCGGGTGATGTCCTCGATGCGGGCACCGCTGATTCCACGGCGAAAGAAGACCGCGCGGGCGGCCGTCATCAGGGCGCTGCGGGCGTGGGGGTCTTTGGGGCGAGACACGCGCAGCGATAACTAACCCGCCGGTCAATTATCGCCAACCATTTCTGACCGACCAGTCAGCTATTTCGCCATCTCTGGGGGAGGCTGGAAAATTGCGCTGGCGTGGAAGCCTCGTACCGTCGGTGCATCATGAACGTTCGACTCTGTGGCGTGTTGTGCGCGGTGTGGTTTCTGGGCTGCGAGGCCCCCGAGGTGGTTCCTCCTCCGGCGGGTCTGAAACTCTCCGCGGTGACCCAGGACTCGCTGTTCGAGACGCAGCTCCCCGCCAGGGTGTCGGTCTTCTTCTCGGTGGACGCGACGAGCGGCGACCCCATCGCGCCCCTGACCGTGGACAACTTCAAAATCTACGAGGACGGCAACCCCATCAGCCAATGGGAGAGCGACCGGACCATTGAGTCCAAGCACCAGCGCTACCGCATGCGGAGCGTGCTCCTGCTCGACCTGTCAGGGAGCGTGCTCAAGAGCGGCCAGTTCCCCGCCCTGCGCGACGCCGCCACCCGCTACATTCGCGACGTGCTGGGCGCGACCGGCACCCAGACGCAGATCTCGCTCATGACGTTCGACGGCCGCGACAAACCAGAGGTGGTGGTGCCCTTCACCTCTGACCACGCCGCGCTCGCCGCTGGCCTGACCAGCCTCGAGACGGTCGAGTGCCACACCCGAAATGACTGCGCGGGCTTCGCGGACCGAAAGACCTGCGCCGCCTGGCGCTGCGTGGACGACTCCACCAACTTGAACGGCGCCGCGCTGGCCGCGCTGGAGGCACTCGACAAAGCGCTGGTGGCCGACACCGACGTGCAGTTCAAAGACGGCGCGCTGGTCGTCTTCACGGACGGCACGGACCAGGCCGCCCGGGTGGCGGTGGACGTGGCGCAGAAGCGCATTCTTCAGTCCACCTCGCACGTCTTCTCGGTTGGCCTGGGGGCTGAAATTGACCGCGCCGCGCTGCGCATGGTGGGAAAAGACGGGAGCTTCCTGGCGGGAACCGGGGCCGAGCTGTCTGACGCGTTTGCCCAGGTGGCCGACCGCGTTCGCCGGCTGGCCGGGCGCTACTACCTGCTCCAGTACTGCTCACCCAAACGGGCCGGTCACCATCGGCTGAAGATTGAGGCCATCGCGCCGGGCGCCGCAGGCCTGACCGGTTCGCTGACGGGCGAGTTCGATGCCACCGGCTTCTCATCGGGGTGCGCGCTTCAGCCGTAGCGAACGTCAGGCGCGCACCGCCGCTTCACGCAGTCGGGGGCGCCTTCTTCTGCTGCTCCGCGATTTCCGCGTGGACCTTGGCCATGTCCAGGGCCTGCACCTGCGTAATCAGGTCCTCCAGCCCAGCGCCTGAAACGGCCCCGGCCTGGGCGAACAGCAGCACCCGGTCGCGGAAGATGGCGATGGTGGGAATGGCCTGAATGTCGAAGCTGGCCGCCAGCGCCTGCTGCTCTTCGGTGTTCACCTTGGCGAAGGTGATGTCGGGGTGCTTCTTCGCCGCCGCTTCGTAGACCGGGGCAAAGGCCCGGCAGGGCCCACACCACGCCGCCCAGAAATCAATGAGAACAATGCCGCCCTTGTTGATGGCGCTCTCGAAGTTCGCCTCGGTCATCTCGAAGGTGGGGTGATCAGGGTTGGAAGCGGACATAGAGCCTTCCTAACCAGACTCGGGAAACGGTGCCAACGATTCGCCAGCCGAATATGCTCCTTGCGGCCCGATGACCGACGAACAGACCCCCCCACGCATTGGCCGTTACGAAGTGCTCACCCGGTTGACCGCGGGCGGCATGGCCGAGCTGTTCCTGGCGTTCGCGGCCGGGCCCGGCGGGTTTCGAAAGTTCGTCGCGGTGAAGCGAATTCTCCCCGCGTTGAAAGACGAAGAAGACTTCATCGCCATGTTCCTCGATGAGGCGCGCATCAGCGCGGCCCTCTCCCACTCGAACATCTGCCAGGTGTTCGACCTGGGCGAAGACGGGGACGAGCTGTTCATCGCCATGGAGTTCATCGCCGGCCAGGACCTGGGTCGCATCAACAAGTACGCGCTCCGCAAGAAGACCCGTCTGCCCGTCGGCTTCTCCACTGCGGTGATGCGCGAGGTCTGCGTCGCGCTCCACTACGCCCACCACTTCACGAGCCCTTCTGGCCGCGCGCTCCCCCTCATTCACCGCGACATGTCGCCCCGCAACGTGATGGTCACGTACACCGGGAACACCAAAATCATCGACTTCGGCATCGCCAAGGCCAAAGGCAGCCTCACCCTCACCAAGGGCGACCGGGTCAAAGGCAGCTCGGCCTACATGTCGCCCGAGCAGGTGCGGGCGGAAGAGCTCGACGCTCGCAGCGACATCTTCTCGGTCGGCTCCTCGCTCTACGAGCTGCTCACCGGCCAGCGCATCTTTCATGGCCCGGACGACGTGGCCACCATGTACAAGGTGATGCACGACGACCCCCCGCCGCCCGACGCGGTCAACCCGCACGTCTCGCCCGCCCTGTCCCGCGTGGTGATGAAGTGCCTCGAGAAAGACCGAAAGAAGCGCTTCGAGAGCGGCCGCGAGGTGGCCAAGGCCATCGAAGACGCAGTGGGAAAAGAGCTCTTCGACGAAGAGCGCATCGCCAGGTGGATGAGCGAGAACTTCCAGGACGCCATGGCCCGCACGCGCGAGATGCTGGCGTTGGCCGGCGAGCGCGACAGCGGCCGGGTGGCGGTGGCCGCTCAGAAGCTGCAGGTGGCCCAGGTCGCCGTGCGCCACGACGCGCCGTCTGACGAGGCGGAGCGAGACAGCGCGCAGACGCAGTCTCACGGCGGCAACAGCGACGACCGCCCCACCTCGAGCCAGCTGCCCGCGTTGAAGAAGATGCCGACCATTCTGGTGGTCGACGACGCCAAGGTCGGTCGCCTGCTGGTGGAGAACGTCTTGAAGAGCGACGGGCACCGCGTGGTGCTGGCCGAAAGTGGCGTGGAGGCCCTGGAGATTCTCTCTCAGCTCAAGCCGGACTTAATCGTGCTCGACGTGCGCATGCCCGGCATGGACGGGTTTGAGCTGTGCGAGAAAATCCGCTCCAAGGAAGAGCTGCGCCTCACGCCCATCGTCTTTCTTTCTGCCGCCGTCTCCCTCGACGAGCGCGTCAAGGGCCTGTCGGTGGGTGGCGACGACTTCATTCGCAAGCCCTTCGACGGCGCGGAGCTCGCCGCGCGAGTACGGGTTCACTTGCAGCGCGTGTCGATGATTGAGAACCGCGCTTCAGCGAAGCGCGCCTGAGAAACGCAGCAACGCCGCCGGCAGCGCAGCCGGCGCCATCGCCAGGGCTGACTTGTTGAGGTTCATCGCCGCCTCCGGCATGGACGGAATCAGCGCCGACGACGGCAGCTGACAGTAGCCCTGACCGCCGTGCGCCAGAATGGCGCTCAACCCACGCGCCCCGTCACTCCCCATGCCCGACAGCACCACGCCGCAGGCGCGGGTGTTGAGCCCCGTGGCCACGGACTCGAACAGGCGGTCGGCGCTGGGCACGAAGCGCGACGAGGCAGGCTCGCTCATCACAATCGAGCCGTGGCTGCCGACCACCAGGTCCTTTCCGCCCTCGGGCACGAAGACCGCGCCGGGCTCGAGGGCCGTCGGCCGGCTCACCACCCGCACCGGCCAGTTGGTGGTCTCCTCCAGCCACTTGGAGAAGAAGTTCTGGAACTCGGCTTCCATGTGCTGGGCCACCACCACGGAGCTCGCGTTGGCACCCGAGATGCGGCGAAGCAACTCCGCCAGCACCCAGGCGCCCCCCGTGGAGCTGGCGACCGCGATGACGGTCGACGCCGCTCCCGTGGTGGGCACGTGCGGCGGTGGCGGCGCGCTCTCGCGCGGTCGCGTCACGGGCACCCGGGGGTTCGAAGGCCCCGACACCACGGGCACCTTGGACATCGACACGATGCGCTGGACAACGTTCCTGGCTGTGCGCTCGAGCACGTCGACCACGCCCGGGCCTTTGAGCCGGCTCGCCTCGACGCCCGGCGGCAACACGGCCACGATGGGAATTCTGAGCGCCGCGACCGCGACTTCAATCCGGGCCACCACCTGCTCGAGGGTCGCGCCCCCCACCAGGGCGAGGTGGTCGTATTGGTTGAGGGCATTCACGACGTTGGCGGCCGGCACGCGCGAGAAGCTTCGCATCACCACCACCTGGGCACGCGAGAGGTCGTGGTCCAGCCCCGGGAACACCTCGAGCGTGGCGTCATCGACCCAGACGGCGAGCGACTTCCTGGCCGGGGTGCTCATGCTTCAAACCCCAGCCTGACCAACGTCTCGCGAAGCACCTTCTCGTTGAACTTCGACTTGATCAGGTACGCATCGGCCCCGGCGGCGGCGCCGGAGGCGCGCGAGGCATCGTCGTCCTGCGAGGTGAGCAGCACGACCGGAAGTCGAGCCGTCTCGGCCGCGGCGCGCAATGCTTTGCACAGCGAAATTCCGTCGCGGCGCGGCATGTTGAGATCGGTCACCACCACATCTGGAACCTTCTGACGAATCTTCTGCAGCGCCTCTTCGCCGTCGCCGGCGACCCGAACCCGGCAGCCGCGCTCTTCCAGCAGCACGCGCAGGACTTCGCGGGTGGCCGGCGAATCTTCAGCCAGCACCACGTCCAGCACCCGACGGGTGGTGCTGGCGGCCTCCCGGGTGCGCGTGGGGGCGGTGCGACCGAGGTCCAGCAGGCGGCGCGGCGAGAGCACCTGCAGCAGCGTGCCGTCGGCCAGCAGCGCGACCCCGGTGGCCAGCGAGTCAGGGCCAATCACCGGCGGCACCGCGCGCGGCACCACCCGGGTGGTGATGCCCAACTCATCGACCGAGAACGCGGCCTCGCGCCCGTCGGTCCGAACCACGACGGCGAACTTCGCGCCCGCGTCCGCCTCGACGTTCACCACCGACGCCATTCGGTAGAGCGGAATGATGCGCTCACCCACGGCCAGCGTCATGCCGGTGGGGCTGCGCTGCACCCCCAGCCCCTGCGGACCGAGGAAGATGGTCTGCTCCACGGACGCCAGCGGCAACCCGAACGTGCGCAGCCCCACCTGGAGCGTCAACACGTCGGTGGCGAAGACTTCCAGGGGGAGCGAGAAGGAGACGAGGCTGCCCTGCCCCGGCGTACTGCGCACCACGAAGTCGCCACCGCGAGAGCGCGCCATCGAGGCCACCGCGGAGAGGCCCACGCCTCGGCCCGACACTTCGGTCGCCGCGGCCCGGGTGGAGCCACCCCACTCGGCGAAACGCTGAATCACGTCCTGGTCGGAGAGGGCACGAAACTCCAGCTCCATCTCCGGCGCTTCGGTGGCCAGCTTCTTTCGAATGGCGGCGACGTCGAAGCCCTTGCCGTCGTCCTGCACGCGAACGTGCAAGCGGTTCTCAGACATCGAAATCACCACCACCAGCCGGCCTTCTTCAGGTTTCCCGGCGCGGACCCGCTCTTCAGTGGACTCCAGCCCGTGGTCGAGTGAGTTGCGAATCAGGTGGCGCAGCAGGCCACGCGCCGCGGTGAGCGTGCGCCGGTCAGCGCGAACCTCATCTCCCTGCACGCTCAAGCTGGCCTTCTTGGACAACCTCGCCGCCAGTTGGGTGACTTCAGTCTCCAGCCCGGCCAGCGCCTCGCCAGCGGGGATGAGTCGCAGGTCAAACAGCAGGGCTTCCAGCTTTTCTGACTGCAGCACCACGTCTTGCAGCGCCGGCGCCCAGCGGGGCTCGAGCGCCACCACTTCGTCTTCCAGGGCGCTGGAAGCGCGGGCGAGCGACGAGGCCAGGGCGAGCGCCTGGTCCACCTCTTCGGCGGGGAGCGACAGCCGGTCCAGGGCGATGGAGCTCTGGGCCGAGGCCATGGTGCGGGAGTGGGTGGCCGGTCGGTCGCCCGTTTCGATGGCCGCGTGCGAACCGGTCGCACCCCGTCGCGGCGGCGGTGAGGCGATGCCGCTGCCCGACGTCTTGACCTTCTCTTCCAACGGCAGCCGCGGGAGGTTGGGGTCGGTTCCGCGCTCATCTGGATTCTGGAGGAGCTTCTTCAACCGGGCCATCGCGCCCGGCGACAGCTCAGTCTCGCGGGCTGACTGCGCTTCGGCCACCGTGGCGGCGATGGCCTGCAAGAGCCGGTTGAGGCGGCGGTGCTGATCAGCCCGCGCCATGGGGTCTTCCGCATCCATGTCGAGGGCCAGCTGCTCCAGGCCGTGCATCACCTCCGAGAGCACCGGCAAGCCCACCGCCGCGGCCGCGCCTTTCAGCCCGTGCGCCACCCGACCGAACTCCACCAACGCCTCCGCGTCGCCGGCAATGGCCAGGCGCTCCGCCAGTGCCTCCAGGTTGGGGAAGGCTTCTTCCGCTTCGGCGAAGAACAGACCAACCAGGCGTGCGCGGGTCGCGGCGTCCATG
Organism: uncultured Myxococcaceae bacterium; assembly: GCA_964522795.1. Lineage (GTDB taxonomy): Bacteria > Myxococcota > Myxococcia > Myxococcales > Myxococcaceae > CAZFXD01. The sequence goes on along the minus strand of CAZFXD010000014.1, from coordinate 17,014 downwards.
GCGTCAGGCACACCGCGCTTCGGCCCACTTCAAGAGCCACACCGGGTCAATCACGCAGGTGCCGTCGTCCAGCCGGCCGGCCAACCGCAGGGTCGTGTTGTCGTCATTGACGCCGACGTGCGGAATCACCCGCGTGGCGTCCAACAGCTCGGTGGGGCCGTCGACCGCGACCACGTACGAGCCCGTCGACGCCCGCAAGAGGAGCCCCGGCGCAAACGCGAGCATGTCGGGCGCCCGCGCATGACCAGCGGTGAGGTGCAGGTCGAGCACCAGGCAGGGTTGGTTCTCCAGAAACGCGATTCCGGCCAGGCCTTGCCGCCGCTCGGCCAACGGAACCACCTGGCCCAGCTTCCGGAACACGCGCGCCACGGCGGCGAAGTTGACCGCGCACGCCACGTCGTTGAGGCGGAACCCGACGTACTCACCGGCCCCGGAGCCGACCACCTCTTCTGAGCGAGGGTTGGCCAGCTGCTGAGCGCGCTCCTCCAGCACCGCCCGGTTGCGAGCCGACAACCTGGAGAGGTCCACGTGAACGCCCTTCACGACTCACCGCCTCCTTCGCCGAGCAACAAGCGCGCGGCGTCGGCCACCTGGCCCACCGAGAGTCCGTTGCTGAGGGGAACTTCGTCCTCCTGGGCCAGAGGCCCCAGGGTGGACATCAGCTCGCGCAGCAGGCGGCGGCCCGCGGGCAAATCGACCTTCATCAACTGCTTGCCCAGCACCAGGCGCGCCAGCGGGTGATTGGGCGAGAGGAACACGGCCGCGCGCGCGTCCTGCAGCCCCTGCTCCCCTGCGTTCTCCATCGCGCTCTTGAGGAGGCGTTCGAACATCTCGTGCATGTTGACGGTGCGCGAGGGCGTCTCCGCCACCGGCACCGTCTTCTGCAGCCCCGACGATGTCGCCCGTCGGGCGGGCGGCAGCTTCTTGCCCGACTTCGAGGCTGAGGTTCCGAACGGCGTGGGGCGTGGCCGGGCCGTGGTGGCCGAGGCGTTCACCACGCGCGCCGCGCCTACGAATGAGCTGGGGACCAGCCGCCGGTGGCCCAGCTGCAGGTGCGCTTCGACGGGCGCCACCACCAGCCACGAGCCTTCGGGCATCACGTCGGCGATGGCGTGCAGGGCCGCCAGGGCCACGTCGTGCTTGAAATAGACGAGCACGTTCTGACAGAGCACCAGGTCGGCGTGCTCCAGCCGCTCGCGCTCCAGCGTGCCCAGATGCATCAGGTTGCAGTGCTCAAACCGGCACACGTCGCGCACCGGGCCGGCGACCTTGTAGTGCCCGGAGTGCTGCACGTCAGGGTGCACCCAGCCACGGGCCCACTCCGGCTGGCCTCGCTGAACCGACCAGCTGTTGAGCGAGCCGGAGCGGGCGATGGCCAGGCGTGAGAGCGAAGAGTCCAGCCCCACCACCTCCAGGTGGCGCTTGGCCAGGTCGGGCGCGATGCCCTTCTGTCGAAAAATCTCCAGCGCCCGAATCGCGAGGCTGAACGGCTCTTGCCCCGACGAGCACCCCACCGACACCAGCTCCACCGGACGTCCACGGACGAACGCCGCGTCGACCAGCCCCGTGAGCACGTGCTCGGTCAGCCACACCCACAGCGGCGGGTGGCGAAAGAGCGAACTTTCGGAAATGGGCAGGTGGTCAATCAACCGCACCAGAAATTCGTCGGAGGGCGTCAGTCCGGGCGCCCCCACCTCGGAGATGGCCTGCTTCAACGCGCTTCGAATCTGCGATTCGTCGAGCCCGTCCAGCGCCAGGCCGAACCTGGACTCGAGCCGCGTTCGCACATTCTGCAGCACGTCGACGTCTGGCATCGGCTACCCGATTTGCGGCAACTCGTACGCGCCCGCGGTGGCCTTCAACTGAGACGACATCTCCATCGCCGACTCCGAGAGCTCGGACAGGTGCCGGGCACCGTCGCGAATGGCCTGCGAGGCCGACTGCATGCTGGAGAGCGCCTGACTCACCTGACTCACGCCCGCCTGGTGCTGCCGCGCGCTCCCTTCGACCTGACGCATCAGCCCCACCGCTTCGTGAATGGTCACGCCGAGCTGCTCCACCACCTCGGAGAGCTTGGAGACCTCCTCGCTGCCGGCCTCGACCGTCTTGGTGCCCTCGGTGACCTGCGCGTCCACCTGCACGGTCTTCTGTCGAAGCTCCGAGAGAATCTCGCGAATCTGCGTCGTCGCCTTTCGGCTGTCCGAGGCCAGGCTGCGCATCTCTCGCGCGACCGCGGCGAACCCCCGGCCCGCCTCGCCGGCGCGCGACGCTTCGATGCCGGCGTTGATGGCGAGCGTGGAGGACTGGTCGGCGAGGAAGCCCACCGTTTCGATGATGGAGTCGATGCGCTGCACGCGCTCCGCCAGCACGCTCGACGCGTTGGCCACCTTGGAGAGGCTCTTGGAGATGTCGCCCATGGCGGAGATGGCGCTGGTCGCGCCTTTGCGCCCTTCTTCCACCACTTCGCTCGCGGCCTCACCCTGCTTGATCAGCTCGACCGCGCGGTCGGCGCTCACCGCCGAGGTCTGGCTCATCTCGGTCATGGTGTTGGCGGTCTCAGTCAGCGCCGTCACCTGCTCAGTCGCGGCCGCCGAGAGCTGGCTGGCCGTCGCGCGCAGGCTCACCACCGACTCAGAGAGACGGCCACCGGTCTCCTGCATGTTCCCCACCATGCCACGGAGATTTTTGGTCATGCGGTCGAGCGCGGCGCCCAGCGTGCCGCTGGCGTCGACGTCGCGGCGAAGGTCGCCCTCGGCGATGGTCTTCGCCTGCTGAATGGTGCCGGTCAGCGCTTCGGTGAGCCGTTCGAAGGCGTTGCCGAGGTCGCCCGACAGGTCACCGGCCTCCACCATCTCGCCTCGAGACAGCAGCAGCATCTTCTCGGTGAGCGCAAGCAGAGCCACCTGCGACTCTCTGAACGCGCGCGCGAGGCCCGAGTCCCCCGTCAACTGCACGGACAAGTCGCCCGCGGCGACGGCCTGGAGCTTCTCGTAGAGCTGGCCCACGTCAACCGAAACGGCCGCGACCGCCGCGGCCACGTCGCCGGTCTCGTCGGTGGAGATGAACTCTGGCGGGCGCGGCTGACCGTCGCGGAGCTGCTCCAACGAGGTTCGAATGGCGTCGGCGGCTTCGCGCTCGGTCCGGCCCATCAGCCAGGCCGTCATCACGCCCGTGAGCAACATCACCAGGGTGACCGCGATGGCGGAGACGCCCATGTCGAGCAGCAGCGCCATGGCCTGCTCGTGAAACTCGGTCGCCAGCGCGGTGTGGCCGCCCTTGCTGAGGTCTTCGGTCATGGTCTGCTCAAGGCGCAGAAACTTCACCGCCACGATGACCGACATGAACGTCAACATGGTCATCAAGAGCGCGGTGAAGACATACGGAAGGTTCCAGCTCTTCCGCGTCCACATCAGGCCCTTGCCGCGCGGCTTCACGGTCGGGTTGTGCTGGAACTCAGCGATGGCGAACTTCCGGAAGTGGCGCTCGTTGATGATGGTGCCGGGGATGCTCGTCATCAGGTAGGCGCCGAAGCCGATCACCATGGCCAGCGGAACAATCCACCAGGGCTTGTCGTGTCGCACGACCACGAAGGTGGCGAAGATGGCCGCGCCCAACAGCCACACCGGGAGCACCGTCCACACGGTCAATTCACGCGGGAGCATCAACATTCGATGAAGGCGGGCGCCCGGTTGGTCGGTGGAGTTCCGCGCCGACGCGCGATCAATCAGCCAGCGGGCAAACCGAAAGGGCAGCACCACCCCGTCGACGACGATGGTGACCGCCAACACCACCCACACCCAGATGTCGTTGGTCGGCGCGTCGACCAGCAGCTGCACCAACCAGCCGCCCACGAAAGCCATGGGGATGGCGAGCATGGTGCCCCAGAACGTGGAGCGGTTCTGGGCTTCGCTGAGCTCCGCTACTTCCTTCGCTGTGGAAATCTCAGATTCCGGCATCGACGACTCCCTGTTGCGACTGAGTTTGGAGACGGTAGACCACCCACGCATTCCCGCCACGACGTTCTGCGTGAATCAGCGCGCCCAGGGTGGGGTCGAACAGGGTGAGCGGCACTGCGCCGTCAAGCGATTCTCCGCCGTCCACTGTGAAGGGCTCGCGCAACGCCCAGCCGCCGCGCAGGCACAGCCCGACCATCTGGCTCACCAGGAAGACCGCGCGTGATTCCGCCGCTGACCAGTGAATGTCGACCGTGAACTCCTCCTTCGCCACCTGCGCGCCGTCGAAGTGGGGAAACCAGGTGGCGAAGTGGGCACTGGACAGACTCGAGCGCGTGTTGAGCAGCTTGGCGGCGTCAGCCGGCTGCATCGCCAGCTCCGCCCGAAGCACCAGGGCCCCATCGCGCTCCTCGGCCCACATGGAATACCCCGGTAACCCTCGCGCCTCATCTGCGGCGGTGGCAGCTTCGTGCGCGTGAAACGTCTCGCGCCAGCGCTCCGGCACGGGACGAATGGTTCGTTCCAGCGACGCGGTGGCGGCGGTCATCTCCGCGCCGCGAATCTCCGGGAACACGGTGAAGAAGGCCGTGCGCAGCTCAATCGAGCGAGCCGCGGCCGCCGGCGGTGGCCCGGCGTCAACGCTCACCGGCTTCTGTCGGCAGGCGGACAGCGCGACCACCACGCAGACCGCACAGGCGCGCCGGTTCACGCCCGTGCGACCGCGCGCGCCCAGCGCTCGAGGTGCACCGCGCGTTCTCCCGACGACATCCGGGGGTGAAACGTCTTCTCGGCCTTCCAGCCGCGGCGGATTTCGTCCACGCCAGCCCACACGCCCGCGCCCAACCCGCCGAGGAGCGCCGCGCCGAAGCTGGTGGTCTCGATGTTCTTCGGCCGCACCACCGGAACGCCCAGCAGGTCCGCCTGGAACTGCATCAGGAGGTTGTTGGTGGTCGCGCCGCCGTCGACTTTGAAGGTGGGAATGTCGCGACCGCAGTCGTTTCGCATCGCCTGGGTCAGGTCGTAGACCTGCAGCGCCATGCCTTCGAGCACGGCGCGCGCGAGGTGCCCCTTGGTCGTGCCGCGGTCCAGGCCGCAGAAGAGGCCGCGAGCGTCGGGCTTCCAGTGCGGAGCGCCCAGCCCGGCCAGCGCAGGGACGAAGGAGACGCCCCCGTTGTCTTTCACCGTCTTCGCCAGCGCCTCGACCTCTCGCGACGACTTGATGAGGTGCAGCCCGTCTCGCAGCCACTGCACCGCCGCCCCCGCCACGAATGAGCTGCCCTCCAGCGCGTAGGTGGTCCTTCCGTTCAGTTTCCAGGCCACGGTCGACAACAGGCCGTGCTTCGAGGCCACCGGCCGGTCGCCCACGTTCATGAGCAGAAAGGCGCCCGTGCCGTACGTGCACTTCGCCTCGCCCACCTCGACGCAGGCCTGACCGAACAAGGCGGCTTGCTGATCACCGGCCATGCCGGCCACCGGAATGCCATCGGGGAGCGACGCGAGGCCCCGCGTGACACCGTACACCTCGGCGGAACCGGCGATGGCGGGCAGCACCGCGCGGGGAATGTTGAGCAGGCCCAACATCGACGCGTCCCAGTCGAGGGAGGCCAGGTTCATCAGCAGCGTGCGGCTGGCGTTGCTCACTTCGGTGACGTGCTTCTGGTGCCCGGTCAGCTTGTAGACCAGCCACGTGTCGATGGTGCCGAAGAGCACTTCGCCCGCCGCGGCGCCGGCGGCTGCGCCCGGCAGGTGCTGCAGCATCCACTCCAACTTGGTGCCTGAGAAATAGGGGTCGAGCACCAGCCCCGTGATGCGGCGCACTTCGTTCTCACGCCCTTCGTTCTTGAGCGCCTGGCAGCGGTCGCTGGTGCGACGGTCCTGCCAGACGATGGCGCGCCCGAGCGGCTTGCCGTCGCGTCGCCACAGCCCCGTGGTCTCACGCTGGTTGGTGATGCCGATGGCCGCGATGTCCGTCTTCTTGAGGCGGGCCGACGTCAGGGCCTTGGGGATGCACGCTTCGACGGTGGACCAGATTTCCTTCAGGTCGTGCTCCACCTGACCGGGTCGGGGGAAGAACTGCCGGAACTCCCGGTAGGCACGACCGACCACCCGCAGCTTCGAATCGACGATGCAGACGTGCGTACCGGTGGTGCCCTGATCAATCGCGAGGACGTATTTCGAAGTGGCCATGGTCGCTTCCTTTGCGACCCGGGTTCTACCTCGCTCGCGCCGTCCGTTCGGCAAAGAACTGCGCGATGCGTGAAGCCACCAGCGCGCGCTCATGGTCTCGGGGAATGATGTGGAAACCACGCCGCAGCGTCACCAGTTGCGCGTGTTTCAAGGTCTGCGCCAGCTCAACCACGCCGCGCGGGTCAATGACGTGGTCGTGCTCGGCGCCGAAGATGAGCGTAGGCGTCTCCACCGTCGCCGCGGCCGCGCGAGCCCGGTCCTGAAGCGTGAAGAAGTCGAACAGTCGGGCCACGGGGTACTTGCGCATCAACGGCGCCTGCGCCCGCAACGCCGCGTCTTCGATGTCGGTTGAGTCTTTGGTCAGCCACAGCGACCGGACAGAGGCGAGCCGGAAGCGTCGCAAGGCGCGCAGTGTCCGCGGCCCGACCCCGTCGAGCCGCCACGCAGGCGCCATCAAGGCCATCCCGGAGAATCGCCCAGGGTGCCGGGCGGCGAGTAACACCCCGAGCAGCGCCCCCATCGACAACCCGCCGAAGAAGACGGTGCGATACCCGTCGACCGCGGCCAGCGCCGCTTCGGCTGACGCCTCCCAGTCGTCGACGGTGACCCAGGCCATCGCTTCGGGCGACGCGCCGTGCCCCGCCAGGCGTGGGGCGTGCACGAAGTACCCGTGCGCACACAGTGATTCTCCCAGGCTGCGCATGTCCCACGGCGACCCGGTGAATCCGTGCAGCAGCACCACGGCCGCGCCGTTCCTGTTGCGCTGGGGCTCGAGTTCGAACGACGCCGTTTGGCTCAAGTCCATGCTAATAAGCCCCTATGCCAGACGCCCCGGCCAAGCCGCCAGAGATTCAGTTGCAGATTCAGCTCGATGACGACATCGCCAACGGCCACTACTGCAACATGGCCCTGGTGAATCATTCCGAGACTGAGTTCACCCTCGACTTCATCTACGTCCAGCCGCAGCAACCTCGCGCCAAGGTTCGAAGCCGCATCATCACCAACCCGAAGCACATGAAGCGGCTGCTGTTGGCGATGCAGGACAACGTGGCCAAGTTCGAAGCCAAGTTCGGCGCGATTGAAATCACCGAAGGCGACCCGCCCGTTCACTGATGTGGGCCGCGGTCTTCACGTCGCTTCTGGTCGCAGCGGCCCCAGCCGCCGAGACCTGTCAGAAGAACGCGCTCTTCATCTTTCCCGCGCCGGGTGCGGTCGTCCCCGTCAACGCGCGGTTCTTGCTTGAAGGCGTCGGAACCGGTCGCGCCGCGGTCAAAGATCTCCTCGCCTCTCCCGCCCTCCTGAAGTCGGAGCAGCACACCGTGCCGCTGGTCGTGCGCTCGACGTGGAACAGCAGCGCCGGGCGTACCGCCGTGTGGCTGGCGCCCTCGAGCACGCTGCGCGCCGACACCGAGTACCGACTGGTGTTGCCCTCCAGCTTCGCGGCCGTGCCGGCGGACCCAGCGGCGCCCCCGCTGAAGTGGACCACCACCGGATTTTCCGACACCACCGCCCCGCTCTTTCGCTCGCCGCCGGGCGTCTCCGAAGGGGAGTACGCGAGGGACGAATCAGGCCACGAACGCCGCTTTCTCCGCGTCCGGGTGGACCTCGATGAAGATGGCGCCGCCTGGGCCCTGGTCACCCTGACGCGGGCCAGAATCGCCGCCCCGCCGCAGGTGTACCCCGTGCCCATCGTGGGGAACGAACTTCGCATCGGTCACGACGCCTGCTCCGGCGGGTTCTGGTTTGAAGGCGCGCGCGAGTACAAGATCGCCTTCGAAGTCTTTGACGCGGCTGGGAACGCCTCCAAAAAGACGCCCGCGCTCTTCAGCAAAGCGCCCTCGTCGTCGGCTCAATAACTGTCTACTGCTGTGGGCAGTGTGACCTCGGGTGCGGTCTCTGGCGGTGTCAACTTCCTGCCGGAGATGATCAGCCCCGTCGAAAAATTCCCCTGTCAGACAGGTGGCGCGATTCTCGCATCACATGCCACATCACATGCGAGCCCTCGCCCTCACCGCTGCCCTGGTTCTCACCGGTTGTTACGGCGAAGCCGGCGTGGCGGTCGAGCCCGACTTCATCGCCTTCCAGAGCTCGCTTCGCGTCTCGCCCGACGCGCCCGTCCGCGGCAAGCGGGTGGACCTGTCGCTGGACCTCACCAGCGCGTCCAACATCACGCTCAAGTCCACCGTGCACATCGCGGTGCGTGGCGACGAGGGGCTCATCTACGAGTACCAGTGGAGCGACATTCTGATTCACCCACGCGAAGGCTGGAACCTGAGCCAGGGCTTTCTGCCCAGCACCGACGTGAAGCTCACGCCGCACACCATCGCCATCGAAGTGCGAAGCCAGGAGACGGGCGAGCTGCTCTACGAAAACCCGGCCATCGCCAAAATTTCGTTCAAGTAACGGCGCGCTTCGCCTCGACCGCCACTGCGGCCGCGAGGTCTTTGGCCACGCTCACCACCGTCGTCGGCAAGCCCGTGGCGACGGGCTTCACGGTGTCTGACACCACCAGCCGCTCAATCGGTAAGCCGCGCAGGCGTTCAATCGCCGGCCCCACGAGCAAGGCGTGACTGGCCGCCACGGTGACTTTGGGCGCCGCGCCCGCCGCCAACACAGCCCGCACGGCCGCCTCCACCGTGCCGCCGGTGGAGATGATGTCGTCCACCACGATGGCGTGACGCCCACTCACGTCTCCCACCACGCCGCGCGCTGCCACCGTGGCGCCGGTCAGGCGCTGCTTGTGCACCACCGCCACCGGCACGTCGAGCAGGCTGGCGAACCGCTCGGCCCGCTTCACCGCCCCCATGTCTGGCGCCACCACCACCATGGGGCCCGACGAGTTCTTCAGCGCCTCGGCCAGCCGCGGCACGGCGCTCACCGTGTCCACCGGTTCTTCGAAGCACCCCTCGACGGCGCGGCTGTGGAGGTCGACGCACACCAGGCGATCCAACCGGCACTGCGCGAGCAACTGCGCCATCACCCGCGCCCCCAACGGCTCTCGCCCGGTCTCACGCCGGTCCTGCCGCGCGTACCCGAGGTACGGAACCACCGCCACCAGCCGGGCCGCACCCTTTCGGCGGCACACGTCGGAGAGCAGCGCCAGCTCGAGCAAATGCTCACCCACCGGCGCGCAGAGCGATTGCACCATCACCACCGTGTGCCCGCTCAAATCCTCCGCGATGTCGATGGACCACTCGCCGTCAGGAAAACGCTCCGTGGAAATCGGGCACAGAGGGACCCCCAGCGCTTCGCCCACCGCCTTCGCCAACGCGGGGTGCGAGGAGCCCGACAGGAGCTTCATCACTTGGGCAACGCTGCTTTCATCGACAGGCCCGCCGCATCGAGTTCTTTCTGGAACGCGTCTGGAACTCCCTCGGCGACGGTCTCGCACATGCCCTGCACTTCACGGCCGTCGTTCATCACCCAGGCGTCGCCCTGCACGCAGCGCATCAGGTCCAGCTTGACGGTGGCCACCACCGCACCGGCGCTGTCTTTGGTCCAGCTCGCCGTGTACCGACGCACCAACGTGGCGGCCATGCCGTTGACGAACCCGTACCCGAAGTTCGAGACCTCCCATCGCGACTGGACGATGTGCAGCGTCGGGTCGACCACGATGGGCGGCTGTCCGGCGGCGGCGAGCGCACGAGCCACCACGGCCGTGGGCTCCTCGTTGGCCGCCCCGAACTGAAGCGTGACCGGCCTCTGCGCGGTGACACACCCGGCCGCCCCCAACATCGCCCACATGGTCAATCGTCGCATCACAGCCCTTTCGTCACTCGGCGGCTGCCGAACGTTGCTTCGAGTCAAAATCCACACCCACGCCACCGCCCACCATCACCCCGCGACCCAGGCCCCCCGCACCATCCGCGAAGAAGGCCGTTCCCGCGACGGCGAAAACGTACAACGACGGCAACACCCGCGCGCGAGTTTCGAGCGTCAGGTGGTGCCTGGGGGTCGGTTGCCCCAGCCCCGCCGCGACATAGCGAAGCACGCCCACCCACCCCGAGGAGAGCGCGCCCCACACCAGCTCTGAGTTCAAGTCCACGCGACCGACGGGGAGCACTTCGAGCGCGAACAGCCAGGTGGCCGCTTCCAGAATGCGCAACTTCAACTCACCGTAGCCGCCCAGGCCCGCCGGCAAGAGCACGGCCCCAAGCGGCGTCTGGTGAAGCCCCGTGTCCGAGAGGCGAGCGAGCTCATACCCAGGCCCGAACACCGCGTGGCGAAACCCCAGGGCACTCGAACGCAGCTCAAACCGTGCCTCGACGCCCGTCGGCCCAAAGTCCGCTTCGAGCCCCACGCCCAGCAGCCCTCCGGCGCCGCCCGGCGCATCGAGGCGAACGCCGCCCCCGACCAGCGCCGTCACCCGGCCGAAGTCACCGCGCACGGCCACCACCTCGGCGTCGGCCCCCCAGACCGACAGGGGGGGCGACGCATTCTTCACGTCGCCCTGGTCGTGACCGATGAAGGTGGAGAGCGTGAAGCGCCCGTCGGCCCACGTGCCCGGCGCGATGGCGCCGCCCAACTCCACCGACACGTCGAGGGCAAAGATGCGCAGCGCCAGCGCGTCGGAAGCGATGGCGGTGAGCTCGAGGGGCCCGGGTCTCCCGACGAGGCGAAGGCCAGCCGGGTGGTAGTCCTGGTGCTCCTGGTTCGAGTAGCGGTTGAGCAGATGCCGGCGCCCCACGCTCGTCGACAGCAGCGCCCCCCCTTGCATCTCAAACCGCGCCCGCGCATCGCCGACCTGGAGCATTCGCACCACCTGCCCGAAGTCACTCCGCTCATCCCAGTCTTCGCCCCGGATGAACCGGGCCACGTCCAACGGGCGCTGCAGCGGCGGCGTGTCGTAGAGCCGAACGCGCAGCGGCGCGCCGAGCTCAAGCGAGGCCACCTCACCGAACTCGAGCGAGACAATCGGCGTCAGCGGCACCATCACGTCGAACGCGTCGACCCCGGGGCCGGCCGGAAAGGCGAGCACCCCGGCTTCGAGCGCGCCCGCCACCGAGAACCCGGATGAGGTATCGGACGTCCTCGGCTCGTCAGCGAGCGCAGGCGCGGCAAGGCAGGGGAGCGCGGCCAGCCAGACGAAGCGTCGGAACGTCAAGGCGACGGAGAGACCACCAACCAGAGATCTGCGTTTTCGACGCGCCCGGCCTGCACGTAGAGCGACCCCACCCGGCCCAACCGGTAGGTGGCGTCGGAGGGCGGCAACTTCACGCGCACCGTCGCGGTGTCTTTCTGCAGAGACTCCAGGGAGAGCGACGCGGTCTTCCCGTTGGGGAGCGCCACCGTCTTGGCGACTTTCTCCAGCATCAGCTTCTGGGTGGAGATGCGTTTCAGGGACGTGTACTTCACCTTCTCGGCGAACGACTCCTGCATCGCTTTGAGCGAGGGAGGGTCAATCTCGTCGCCCGTCGTCGAGGCACGAACAGCGTCCACCTGGACGGGGACCTTGCCGTCTTCCGCCCACGCAGCTGCGCCGGCCAGACAGAGGACCACCCCCAACCAGCGACTCACAGCGAACCGCCCTTCTTCTGAGGCGCTGGCTCGACCTCGAGCTCTTCGTGCGCCTCGTCGTTGCCCGCGGGAGGCGTGGCCTCTGCCGGCGCATCCATCATGAAGATGATGGCATCGCCCTTCTTGGTCTCGAGCACCACCGGGCGCACCTTCACGTCGTCACTCCGCACGGCCTCCAACTTCATCTTCTCGTTGGCGTAGCCAGGCGCGGACCGCTGCAGCGCCAGCGGAATGAGCAGCAACGCCACCACGGCGGCCGTGACCATGGCCGTCACCATCACCGGGCGTTGGTAGCGGAACATCTCGCCGAGCGAAATGGACAGGCGCTCCATCAGCGGCAATCGGGTGGGCTGCAGCTGCGACATCACGTTGTTGGTGAACTGCTTCCAGTCGACCTCGTCGGCCAGCATGTCCATGGAGACGCGAGTCAGCCCCGACGCCGCGCGCATGTCGGCCACTTCCATCGCGCTCTCTTTGTTCACCTGCAGGTGCTGTTCGACCTGCACCCGCTCTTCGGGCGACAGCTCGCCGTCGACGTACGCCGACAGCTTCGGCCGAAACATCTTCCGCGCCGGATTACTCATAGACACACCACCTTCGGGCCTTCGACGTACGCTGGGAGCCGATATTTCCAGTGGGGTTCATTCGGTGCCCACCCCGCTCTTCGATTCGCTCAAGTTCAGGTATTCACTCAAGATTTGTTGAACTTTGACGCGTGCGTGGAAGAGGCGCGACATCACCGTCCCTTTGGGGATTTTGAGCGTGCGGGCCAGATCGTCGTAGCTCATGCCTTCGACTTCTCGGAGCAAGAGGATGGCGCGGTGCTTCTCGGGCACTTGCTCGATGGCCGCCTGAATCTTCTCGGCCAGCTCCTTGCGCAGCATGCTCTTCTGCGGGTTCGTTCCCAGCCGAGAGCCGAGCGCACCGAGGTTCGCTTCGGCGGTGTCCATCTCCATTCGCTCGTCGAACTCCACGTCTTCCGTGCGCCCGTGCCCCTTCCGGCGCATGACGTCGATGCTGATGTTGACGGTGATGCGGTAGAGCCAGGTGTAGAACGACGAGTCGCCTTTGAAGTGCTCGAGGTAGCGATAGACCTTCACGAAGGCTTCCTGCGAAACGTCGCGAGCGTCTTCCTTGTTCTTCAGCATGCCGAGCGCCACCGCGTACACCTTGCGCTGGTAGCGCTCCACGAGCAGGCGAAACGCCCGTTGGTCGCCCGTTCGGGCGCGCTCCACCAGCGTGAGGTCGTCGGTCGCCACGGGTTAGCGTTACTTAGTCTGAACCGACCTCACTAGAAATTCAGAAGCACAATCAGGGCGATCCCCAGCCCGACAATGGCGATGAACCCGCCCACCATCAGCTTCTGGAGATCTCCGTGGGACATCTTCTCGGCCAGCAGGTGCTCTTCGTCGCCGCGGAACTTGTGCAGGACGTTCCAAATCATGTTTCGACCCAGCACCTTGTCGGTGCGCTGTCGGCCCTTGACCTTCTCCGGTTCACCCGCGTGCGGGGTGGGGTCCGTCGAAAGCGGCCCTCGAATGGCGCTGTCCACCTTGATGCCCAGCCCCGGCTGCGCGCGGAAATCCTTGTCGTAGTGCAGCGCCTCATCGGGCTTCTGCAGCATCGAGGCCACGCTCGGCAGCTCGGGCGCCTTGGGCATCGCCCGCGCCAGCGCGCCAGCATCGCCCTGCCAGGTGGGCGCATCAAAGCGATAGCCCTGCAGCAGCGAGCGCACGTCTTCTTTCTTCGTCACCTGCAGCCAGGCCGGCAAGAGGTCGATGACCGACTTTCCCGACCGGGTATCCACGACCTCGCCAAACCCCGCGGCGCGCGCCACTTCGACGAACTTCTTCTGAATCGGCGCCCGGTCCATCTGGGGCAGCTTCGCCGACTCCGGAGCGGGCGCCGGCACAGGCGCCAGGGCCAACTTCTGTCCGGGCTGCGTGGGGACGCGGCCGTCGGACAGTTCGACGAAGTGCTCGATGTAACGCGCGAGGAACTCCACCAGCCGGTTGGCTCGCTCGTCTCTCGGCAGCGCCGGGTGGTCAACCAACTGCGGCTTCACCATCACCAGGTCCGAGGCGAAGCGGTCGGGCAATTCATTGGCCCGGTGCAGCGCCTGAAAATCCGGCAAGACGTCGTCCACCCGGTGAGGCAGCCCCGCGGGCATGGGAATATCGGCGCCGCCCCCCGAGAGTAACCGCACCACCACCGCGCGGTCGGTGGGCGAGAACTTGTCTTTGAACTCGGGCGACTCGAGCAGCGACTTGACGTCGATGAGCTCGCCCGGGCTGAGCTCGCCGCCCTTCATCTTCCGGACGAGGTCGGACATCAAATCGCCCGAGGTTCCGGGGTTCGTGCGGATGGTGCGAATGAGGTCGCCGACGCCGGGCATCGGCGTGATTGTGGCCTGCCCGCTCGCTTCTGGCCAATGAGGCCTCGAAGAAAAATGCGAGCCCGCATGCGCCCGCGGGCCGCTTTTCGCTACGGTGCGCCCGTGCGTCTCGTCGTCGCCAGCGTCGTCGCTCTCACCGCGTGGGGTTGTTCACCCGCGCTGCACTGCACCACCACCACCACCGTGGTGCGGCTCGACGGCGGCGTCTTCTCGTGCTTCCGCGCCGAAGACTGTCCCCGCCCCGCCAGCGCCTTCGTGTGCACCAACACCGCCGACCTCCAACAAGACTGCATCGCCTGTGAGAAGTCTGAGTGCCTGCAGTACACCCCGGTGGCCTGCAAATGAGTCTGCGCGGCCGGGCGCTGGCGCTCGCGCTCCTCGCGCTGGTCGGTGGGTGTCGCCGGTCCGAAGCCCGGGCGCACCTGGAGAAGGCGCGCACCGCCCTGTTCGAAAAGCACCCCGAGACGGCGCTCTCAGAGTACCGCGCCGCCCTCGACGGCCTGGAGAACGACGAGTCCGCCGAGGCGCAGGTGCTCCGAGCGCGGGCCCTGCGCGGAGCGGCCGACACCTACTACCTGGAGATGCGGGACTTCCGACGCGCGGCACAGGTGTACCGCGAGCTAACCCGGCGGTGCCCCGAGGCCCCCGAGACTTTGGAAGGGCGAATCAACCTGGGCACGCTGCTCGCCCGCGAGTTCAAAGACCCGCGAGGCGCCATCGCCGAGCTGTCGGCCGCCCTGGCCAGAAACCCGCCCCAGGGTGACGAGCTCGCCTATCGGGTCGCCAAGCTCTACTTCGAGCTGGGGAACTACAACCAGAGCGCGCTCGAGGCCCTGACGGTGGTGCGCAAGTACGAGAACTCGAACCTGGTGGACGACGCCATGTTCCTCCGCGGTCAGGCGCTGGCCATGACCGATGACCAGAAGCCCGCCGCGGAACGGGCGTTGCTCGAGCTGGTCGACCGGTTCCCAAACTCTGAGCTCAAACCTCACGCGCTGTTCGAGTTGGGAAAACTCAAAGCCGACGCGGGCCAGTTCGAGAAAGCCATCGACGTGTGGATTGAAGCCCTGAAGACGCACCCGGACCCGACGGTGGTGCAGTCAGTCATCGCACGCGTCCGCAAACAACTTCGCGCCACCACGCCAGTCGCCATCGGCGACGCCAGCAAGGCGTTTGACCGCAACCTGCCGGTGCCGACGCCCCTCGCCGCCAAGCCCAAGACGTCGGTGGAAGCGGTGGGCGGCACCGCCGAAGAGGCCGCCCGCGAAGCCAGCATGTCCCGTAAAGGCGGCGCCCTTCGGGAAGTCCCGTAGACGGCGTCCCCCGGACGCGCGCTGCGGGGGGGGCTACTTCTTGCCCGGCTTCGGGGCGGTGGTGGCCGGCAGCGCGGCCACCGCCTCCGGACAGTGCACAAAACGCCCGTCCACCATGGCCGCCACGTAGGTCAGTTTGGGGGACCAGTAGACCGCGCTGATTTTGGAGTCTTCGCGAATGCCTGGCACCGGGCACACCAAGCGCTTCTTGCCCTGGTCAATCGCCAGGCCGGCGCGCTCCGTGTCGAACACCGGCTCTGGGTGCACGGTGCCGCTCTTCGACGTCATGGTGGACCGCGGCACCGTGAGCATCGCCTTCCACCCGCGAGGCGCACGGGTGGCGTTGCTCAACCGAAAGCAGTGCTTGCCCTCTTCAGCTTCCGGGAAATCGGCAATCTCCTTCGGCCAGGTCGGGTTCAGGCCCGGCGAGGCGCAGAAGAAGATTTCGTTCAGGTCCTTCGACTCGTCGACGCGCTCATACGCGTACCAGGTGCTGTCGGCGGACCACCCGTGAAACGTCTCCACCTCGCGGGGGCCAGCCCACGCGGTCCACGACCCGAGCGCCGCACCGAGGAGGGCGAGCGTGAGAAGGCGGGGTGCGGAGCGAGACGTCATGAGAGGCTCTGCGCTCGGCGACGCTCAAGGCGCGCCGGCATCGGCACCGGCCGACGCGGCGGTTTCGACCGGGACCACCGGCGTGGCCACCAGCTTGTAGCGCGCCACGCCCTTGGGCAGCGTCACCGCGATGATGGCGTTGTCCGCGTGGTAACGCTTGTCCAGCGGCACGTTCACCACTCCATCGGCACCGGCCACCGCCGAGAACTTCTTGGGGTACTCGCCAATCTCCACCTTCGCGCCGCCAAGCGGCTGACCCGTGGACGGGTCCGTCACCGTCAAGGAGACGAGCGGGGCGGCGGTGTCCTTGAGCCGTTCGGCGCTGACGAATTCCTGGTAGCGCGGCCGCATGGCGCAGCCCGCCGAGAGCAGCCCCAACGCGCCCAACGCCACGACGGCCCGGAGCGCCACACCGCGACGAACGTCGACGCGTGTCACGTTACGCCTTCTGGGACGGCTGGAAGACGGTGCCGAACTCGGTCAGCGCCTTGTTCAGCTGGGCCTTGGTGTCGTCCGAGACGACCTTCTTCTCTTCAATCTCTTTCTGAATACCAGGGTACTTCGCCGTGCAGAAGGCGAGGAACTCCTTGCCCCAGCGCACGATGTCCGCCACGGGCACATCGCGAATCCAGACCTTCTTGGCCGGGTTGTCGCTGTTGATGGCCGCGTACAACTGCATCACCTGCTGTCCCATGGGGAGCGGCTCGTACTGGCCCTGCTTGAGCAGCTCGACCAGTCGCGCGCCGCGGGCCAGCGTCTCCTGCGTCCCCTTGTCGAGGTCTGAACCGAACTGCGCGAAGGCCTGCAGCTCGCGGTACTGGGCGAGGTCCAGCTTCAAGGTACTCGCCACCGACTTCATGGCCTTGGTCTGCGCGGACGAACCGACGCGAGACACGGACAGACCGACGTTGATGGCGGGACGAACGCCAGCGAAGAACAAGTCGGTCTCGAGGAAGATCTGGCCGTCGGTAATCGAGATGACGTTGGTCGGAATGTAGGCCGAGACGTCACCGGCCTGCGTCTCGATGATCGGC